>NZ_JAHPTU010000007.1:0-188079 GCF_025514355.1 Acinetobacter sp. WU_MDCI_Abxe161 | reverse complement strand
TCTTAGCGCTGATGGTAGTGTGGGGTTACCCATGTGAGAGTAAGTCATCGCCAGCTCATTATTCTAAACACCCCCACTTATACTGGGGGTGTTTTTTTATGCCTATAAGATTTTAAAAATCTAAATGAGATTTATGGACTTAAATCTTTAAATTCAATAAAAAATTGTAGGTAGAAAGAGCCTTTAATTAAACAATATTAGAAAAGGGCTAGCTCCTTCTAATTAAATTTTTACCTAAAGAGTTGTGTCTACTGTCTTTGGAACCATGTTTGATAGAATTAATTTAATAACATTATTTTTATAATTGGAAAAATCTATTTTTTCTTCTAGAAAATTCATTTGGATATGTATAACAAATGGAGACTATATGTTATAAATGTTGAATAGGCATGATTTTTGCTTGTTTTATGGAAACTAAAATATATGAAATTATCTGTTGGATTGAAAGTTGCGAATTCTTTATCGTTAACACCTCAATTGCAGCAGGCGATTCGTTTATTACAACTCTCTAGTTTAGAGCTAGAACAGGAAATTCAGATTCAATTAGATAGTAATCCTTTACTTGAAAAAATAGAAGAAGAGTCATTAACGGAAAGTCTGTCTACATTAGAAAGTAAAGAATCAGATGATTTGACAACTGAACTAAATGCAAACCATTTGCCTGATGATTTGCCAGTCGATACCGAGTGGGATGATGTTTATACACATCAATCGACGGCTTTAGCTACTCCAGAATTTGAAGAGCGTGAGGATAATCGCCAAGTTCAATTATCTCTAAAGGAACATATTTTAGAGCAAGTTAATCTTTTGCATTTCTCTAAAATAGATCAATTAATTGCTTATTGTATTGTTGATGCATTAGATGATAAAGGGTTTTTAGATGCTGAAATAGAAGAAATAATTTTAGCAGCACAACAATTGTTAAATGAAATGGATATTGAGGAAGAAATTGAAGAGGATGAAGTTTTAGTTGTTTTGAAGCATATTCAACGTCTTGATCCATTAGGGATTGGTTCACGTAATTTAGCGGAATGCTTAAAGGTACAGCTCGAATTTCTACCCAAAGATGTTGAGTACTTAATCGAGGCAAAAAGCTTATTGCAGCATTATGAGCTTTTAATAGCAAATGACCTAAATAAGCTACTCAAACAAACAGGCCTAACGAGAGACCAACTAAAATTTGCAATCGACCTTTTAAAGACATTAAAACCATATCCTGGTATGGATTTTGATAAGCAAGAATCTGATTATCAAATTCCAGATGTAGTCGTTTCAAAAAAAGATTTACATTGGCAGGTTCAGCTAAATCCAGATGTACTTCCTAAATTACGAATTAATTCCTTTTACTCGAGTATGATTCGTAGGGCAGATCAGAGCGAGGATAATTTATATTTACGTAATCAAATGCTTGAGGCGAAAAATTTTATTAAGAGTATTGATGAAAGGCATAAAACATTATTAAAAGTAGCTTCTTGTATTGTGGAGCATCAAAAAGCTTTTTTGGAGATAGGTCCTGAGGCAATGAAGCCGCTTGTTCTTCGAGATGTGGCGGAAGAGGTTGAATTGCATGAATCTACAGTTTCTCGGGTCACTACAAATAAGTATATGCTTACGCCTCGTGGTCTGTTTGAGTTGAAATATTTTTTCTCTAGCCATGTAGGAACAACTGCTGGGGGAGAGGCTTCTTCTACTGCGATTCGTGCAATGATCAAAAAATTGGTCGCAAATGAAAATCCACGTAAACCTTTGTCAGATAATGTAATTGCTACATTATTAAAGGATGAGGGAATTGAAGTGGCTCGAAGAACGGTTGCAAAATATCGAGAATCGTTACATATTCCTTCGTCGTCTGAGAGAAAAGTCTTGATCTGAATTTTGAAGTATGACTATTCTAGGAATTCATTATGACGAAATAATGAAATTTCATTTTCACCAAGAGAGTAACTAAAATGGTTTAATTGTCCCAAGTTTTCTTTTTGATAGCATTAAATCGTTTTGGTTCTTCTTTAGATAACCTAAAAAAGGTGAGGGATAGAATTATGCAAATAACGATTCGTGGACATCATTTAGCAATTACACCAGCTATAGAAGAAAATATTAAATCAAAATTTAATCAGTTAACGAAACATCTAGATCAGGTGAATAGTATGCAGATTAAATTAACAAAAGATCATCAAATTGATAAGCGCTCTCATAAAGGTAGTTCAAACCATGTTGCAGAGGCTATTGTAAGGTTGCCGGGAATTGAGTTGTTTGCTCAGGCAACTGCTGATGACATGTATACTTCAATTAAAAAGCTTACTGAAAAATTAAAAAAACAATTATTAAAATATCGGAAAATGCAGTGTACTTATTCGCAAGTTACTGTTTCTGCTTAATAAGTTTTATATAGTTGAGAGAGGCTTGAAAGATAGCCTCTTTTTTATTGATAAAATATAAACACGTACTGAATTCTTTGAAAAAGTTATAGTAAAATACTTCGTTTTACACCTTAGGTTGTGTCAGAGGTCTTTGCAATGAATAGTGAACAGCTCACTCAAATTTTAAAAGAAGCTTTCCCTGAAGCGGAAGTAGCGGTGAGCGGACAGGCCGGAAAATTTGACCTCCGTATTGTGGATGATCAATTTGACGGTAAGCGTACTGTTGCTCGCCAACAATTAGTTTATGCACCATTAAATACTTATATTGCAAGTGGCGAGGTTCACGCGGTAACAATTCGTGCAATGACCAAAGATGAATGGCGTAAAGCAAGCCTTTTCGGAGCTTAAATATTAATGGATAAATTTTTAATTACGGGTGGTGTTAAGCTCGAAGGGGAAGTGCGCATTTCTGGTGCTAAAAATGCGGCTTTACCATTACTTGCTGCAACTATTCTTGCAGATTCACCAATTACGATTACCAACGTTCCAAATCTTAAAGATGTAAATACTTTGGTTAAGTTGATTGGTGGATTAGGGGTTACAATCGGCTATGAAAATGACACAGTAAAAGCTGATACCTCTACTTTAGATAATCAATTTGCTCCTTATGAATTGGTAAAAACAATGCGTGCCTCAATTTTGGTTTTAGGACCATTATTAGCACGTTATGGTAATGCCAAAGTTTCTTTACCGGGTGGTTGTGCAATTGGATCACGTCCAGTTGATCAGCATTTAAAAGCCTTAGAAGCTTTAGGTGCACATATTGAAGTTGAAAATGGTTATGTCCATGCTTCAGTTGAAGGTCGTTTAAAAGGTGGCGAAGTTGTTTTCGATATGGTTACCGTTGGCGGTACTGAAAACATCTTGATGGCTGCTGCACTAGCTGATGGTGTTACAACTATTCGTAATGCAGCTCGTGAACCTGAGATTACTGACCTTGCTCAAATGCTCATTAAAATGGGTGCTAAGATTGAAGGTATTGATACTGATACTTTAGTTGTAACTGGAGTAGAAAGTTTGCACGGCTGTGAATATGCTGTTGTAGCTGATCGTATCGAAACAGGTTCTTATTTAGCTGCTGCTGCAATTACGGGTGGTCGTGTCAAAACTACCCATACTGACCCTGCATTACTTGAATCTGTTTTGGATAAGTTTGAAGAAATGGGTGCTGAAGTTACTCGTGGCGATGACTGGATCGAACTTGATATGTTAGGCAAACGCCCTAAAGCTGTAAGTTTTAGAACTTTGCCCCATCCAGAGTTTCCTACAGATATGCAAGCTCAGCTTATGGCTGTAAATGCTATCGGTCGTGGATTTGCAACGATTTCTGAAACGATTTTTGAAAATCGTTTTATGCATGTTCCTGAGTTGTCACGCATGGGGGCTAATATTCAGGTCGAAGGTCACGATGCAATTGTAACTGGAGTAGAAACATTACAGGCAGCACCTGTAATGGCAACAGATTTGCGTGCTTCATTCTCTTTAGTTTTGGCAGCTTTAGTTGCAGAGGGAGATACCTTAATCGATCGTATCTACCATATTGACCGTGGTTATGAGCATGTCGAAGAGAAACTTCAAGGTTTAGGTGCCAAAATTAAGCGAGTAAGTTAATGAATGATGTAAGAAACGATGATCCTAATTTTGATGTGATGGGCAATTTTGATCATGGTTTGACCTTGGCACTTAGTAAAGGGCGTATCTTAAAAGAGACGTTACCTTTGCTAGCTACAGCGGGCATTAATTTGCTGGAAGATCCGGAAAAGTCCCGTAAACTGATTTTTCCTACTACACATAAGCAAGTACGTATTTTAATTTTACGTGCATCTGATGTGCCTACCTATGTGGAAAATGGTGCAGCAGATCTAGGTGTAGCAGGTAAAGATGTGTTGATGGAACATGGTGCTCAGCATGTATATGAGCTACTTGATCTGAAAATCGCTAAGTGTAAATTAATGACTGCTGGTAAAGTAGGAATGGAGCATCCAAAAGGCCGTTTAAAAATTGCCACGAAGTATGTCAATCTTACACGTCAGTATTATGCAAGCTTAGGTGAGCAAGTTGATGTAATTAAACTCTATGGTTCTATGGAGTTAGCGCCTTTGGTCGGGTTGGGTGATTACATTGTGGATGTGGTCGATACTGGTAATACGCTCAGAGCGAATGGTCTTGAACCATTAGAGGAAATTTGCAAAGTTTCTTCACGTTTAATTGTAAATAAAGCTAGTTTTAAACGTAAGCAAACTCTATTAAATCCAATCATTTCACAGCTTGAGGAAGCCGTTCAATCACGTTAAAAGCAATTTCCCATCATGCTTTTGTGATAGTTGCTTCAGATGATGCCCACAAGCGCTTAGAAAAAGAGTAAACTTGGTTTTTCTTTTTCGCCTTGTGGGTAAATTGATGCGACGTTTATCGACTCAAGATCAGAACTTCAAACAGGTTTTTGCTGAGCTTTTAGCATTTGAAACCGTAAATGATCTTAATTTAGTGCAAACAGTAGATCAAATTATTGCTGATGTTCGTCAGCATGGTGATGATCATGTTTTAAAGCTCACTCAACAGTTCGATCGACATCCAGCGCATCAATTCTCAGATTTAGAATTATCTCAACAACAACTTAAAACTGCTTTTGATAATTTAAATCCAGAAATTCGCGATGCTCTTCAGTTAGCAGCAACTCGTATTCGTACATTTCATGAAGCTCAGAAACAAGATAGCTGGACTTATATAGATGATTTGGGTAATACATTAGGGCAAAAAGTGACACCTCTAGACCGTGTAGGTATTTATGTACCAGGCGGTTTAGCCTCTTATCCATCTTCAGTTTTAATGAATGCTGTACCAGCCCATGTTGCAGGTGTACCTGAAATTATTATGGTTGTTCCAGCACCTAATGGTGAACTGAATCCATTGGTCCTTGCGGCAGCTTACCTTGCTGGGGTTAGCCGAGTATTCACCATTGGTGGGGCTCAAGCTGTAGCAGCTCTTGCTTATGGTACTCAAACTATTCCCCCTGTAGATAAAATTACTGGTCCTGGGAATCGTTTTGTAGCAGCTGCTAAACGTGCTGTATTTGGTCAAGTCGGGATTGATATGATTGCTGGACCTTCTGAAATTTTAGTATACGCAGAAGGCGAGAATAATGCAGATTGGTTAGCTATGGATGTTTTATCTCAAGCTGAACATGACACAGTTGCTCAAGCTATTTTTATCACTCCAGATGAAGCTTTGCTTAATGCAGTCGAGTTGGCAATTGAAAAGCATTTAAATGAATTGCCAAAGGCAGATATTGCTCGAACTTCAATTGAAAACCGTGGTGCTTTGGTATTAGTCAAAGACCGTGCAGAAGCAATTGAATTGATTAATCAGGTTGCACCAGAGCATTTAGAACTTTGCTTAGATGATGCCGAAGCCATGAGCGAATATATTCGTCATGCTGGAGCAATTTTCATGGGACGTTATACACCTGAAGCAATTGGTGACTATTGTGCAGGTCCAAACCATGTATTGCCGACTTCTGGAACAGCTCGTTTTTCTTCTCCTTTAGGCGTTTATGATTTCCAAAAGCGTTCGAGCTTGATTATGTGTTCGAAAGATGGGGTTAAAACGTTAGCTAAAACAGCCGACATATTAGCTGTCCAAGAGAACTTGGATGCCCATGCACGCTCAGCTCGCTATCGTTATCAATAAGTTTATAAACCTTGTAGTTTTTTAATTATTACTCAGGGCTGTTTTTCAGCCCTTTTTTGAGATAAGACCATGACTTTATCTACAGCACAAATGCGCTTTTGGAGTCCAGAAGTTCGTGAATTAGAACCTTATGTTCCGGGTGAGCAGCCTAAAATTCAGAATTTATTGAAACTCAATACGAATGAAAATCCATATCCACCTTCACCAAAAGTAGTCGAAGCAGTTCAAGCTGTTTTAACTCAACAAGCTGATGCATTGCGTTTATATCCAGATCCAGATGCAACAGCTTTAAAGCAAGCAATTGCTAAACAACAGAATATTGAAGTATCTCAAGTTTTCGTTGGTAATGGTTCAGATGAAGTACTTGCTCATATTTTTAAAGCATTTTTTCTTCAAGATGAACCGATTCTGTATCCAGATATCACTTATAGTTTTTATCCAGTTTACAGTCAGTTCTTTGGAACAAAAACTAAAGAAATTCCACTCAATGAAAATTTTGAGATAGACGTTAAGGATTATGTGCAACCAAATGGGGGGGTTATTATTACGAACCCTAATGCACCAACAAGTATTGCCCTAGGTTTGCAGGAAATTGAACAAATCTTAAAAGCGAATCCAGATCGAGTGGTTGTGATTGATGAAGCTTATGTTGATTTTGGTGCAGAATCCGCTGTCAGTTTGGTAAACCGCTATGAGAATTTGGTGGTGTGCCAAACAACTTCAAAATCTCGGTCTCTTGCGGGTTTACGCGTTGGCTTCGCGATTGCTCAGCCTCATTTAATTGCAGCTCTTGAAGCTGTTAAAAATAGTTTTAATTCATATCCTATTGACCGTTTTGCAATTGCAGCAGCTGTAGCGTCTTTTGAAGATCAAGCTTATTTTGAAGAGCAATGCCAGAAAGTTATTTCTAGTCGTGAAAAGCTAGTAGATGATTTAACTACTTTAGGCTTTAAAGTTTTGCCATCTAAAGCGAACTTTATTTTTGCTTCACATTCATTGCATGATGCAGGTCAACTTGCACAGCAATTACGTGAGCAGGGCATTATTGTGCGCTATTTCAATAAGCCGCGTATTAATCAATTCTTACGGATTACAGTAGGAACTGATGAGCAAAATATGCGTTTAATACAAACATTAGAACAAAATATTCTGTAAATTTTACTCTGCTGTGCTGTTCATTAGGTTCAGCATAGCAGAGACTTTATCAAGACTCTCTTGATATTCTGCTTCAGCATTTGATGCAATTGTAATACCACCACCAGCCCATAAAGAAAGCTGATTTTGATATTGTTGGAAACTGCGGATAAGAATGTTCCAGCGGCCTGTTCCATCAAAATTGAAATAGCCCAATGTCCCGCAATATGCACCTCTTGCTGCTTCCTCTAACTCTTCAATAATCTGCATTGCCCGAATTTTCGGAGCACCTGTGATTGATCCTCCAGGTAAGGCAGAGAGCAACATTTGCATAGGATTAACATCATCTTTAAGGGTCGCAACGATTTCGCTTACCATGTGATGTACTTGATTGAAACTTTCAATCTCAAATAGTTTTGTTGTTTTTACTGATCCTGTATTGGCATAAATGCTCAAATCATTACGTAATAAATCAACGATCATGACATTCTCTGCTTGATCTTTTTGAGAGTTTTTTAAGGTTTGTTTTGAAATAAAATCTTTTTCTACATTTTTATAGCGAGGCATTGTTCCTTTAATAGGTCTTGTCTTAATTTGTTTATTTTGATTGAACTCAATAAAAAGCTCTGGGGAACAACTTAATAATTCAAAATTATCTAATTTTAAATATCCTGCATATGGCGCATTAGTAAGACTCCATAAATCTGTTGCTTTATTTAATAAAGACCCATTGAAATCAGCTTTAAATTCTTGGGTTAAATTAATTTGATAGCAATCACCAGCTTTAATATATTCTTGTATTTTATAAAAAGCTTTAAAATATTGTTTTTTAGACCACCTTGGCTGAATAGTAGTTTTTAATTCAAATATATTTTTAGAATGATTAGAAATAGTATTCTCTATTCTATTTTCAATATATGAGAATAGCTCAAGTGCATCTGGTTCATCACTAAAAAAATACCAATCATTATCTATATATTTTAAAAAAGAATGATATTGGCCTAAAAATAAAGAGGGCTGTATATGGTTTTGTATGTCAATAAACTGATGAGCAGAAAAATCATAACTGATAAAACCAATATACCCCCCTGTAAAACTTGTTGTAGCGTTAATATTTACTTGTGAATTATTCTCTTTGAATTGGGTAAAGTCTATTAAGTGATTTAATTTTGATATATTTCTATATTCATTAAAATTTTGATGTTGAAACTCTAGATAACTTTCATCTTGAAAAAGAATATACTTTTGAGGAAGGAATCCAATAATTGGATTGTTATTGTCATTTAAATAAACAAGCCCAGTTAACCCTTGTAACTTTTTTAAAATATCGGCGGCACTTTTACCATGTAAAGAGATTTTTTTCTTTAACTGAGACATTTTTAAATAGGGTAGTGGTTAATGAGAGAACATAGTTTACTACAAGTCATAGTTCATCAGGAGGAAGACTTTTATATAGAAAACTTTTTGCTGATAAAACAAGCATAATTACAGCTTAAGATTTTATATGTTTATGAATATTTATTAAGTAAAACTTAAGGTGTACCGTTTGTCGGGTAATTGGCAAAAAATGCACAACACTAGTTGAACAAAAAGTAACGTACATGTAATTTAGTAATTGCTAAGCAAAACTACTCAAGGATTGGAAGTTTCGGTTGCCATATAAAGAAAAATGCGACTTGAGACAATGAGAGTGGTTAAAGTCAAAAAATAAATGCTCTTGGGAGAGTGCTCAATGAAAATGTTCACTAAACTTGCTTTAGTTTCTTCTTTAGCTATCAGTACAAATGCAATGGCAATGCAGTCAATGGACGATGCTGCGCTTAGTGCTGCTACAGGTCAAGATGGTATTAACATCGGTATCGCTTTAGGTGCTGGCGGTATTTCTATCGATAAAGTATTTATTCATGACAATGATGGTCTAGATCCTGCTACAGGTATTACAGGTGCTGCAGCAACTGCGGGTGCGATTGTAGTAAGCGGAGTAGGGGTTACACAAGTAGATCCAACAACAAATTTGTTAGATCTGAAAATTGATAGCGTTGGTGCAGCTGGTAATAATGGCGCGTTTTTAAACGTTGCTGCAAATGTAGGCGCTGTTAATGTAAGTGTTGGTTCTATTGGTGTGGGTACTTCTGGTACATTAAATACGACTACTGCTGTACGTGGTATTACTGAAACTGCTCCAACTGAAATTATCTCTGGTTTAGATTTATCTTTAGGTGCGATTTCAGCGAATGTACAACTAGGTGCTACTCCACAAGGCGCAATGATCAAAGTAAACTCTGCTTTAAAAGGTGGTTTAACTTTATCTAACTTTGGTATTAACGACGCTGCAGGTGGCGGTCAAATTGTTCTTGATAAAGTTATGGTTCGTGGCGCAGGTAATACAACTGGTGATTTAGATGTTGATGCTAATATTTCAGTTGTACCAACTGGCTTGAAAATCCAAAATAATAGTGCTCAAGGTATGAATGTTTATGTACAAGGCGTACATTTGGGTTCTAATACTGCTGCTTCAATTGGTGATGTTGAAATCCAAGGTTTAAATGTAGGGACTTCTACAATTACAATCTCAGGCCACTAATCTGAGTATTTAATTAAAAAGCGCGTTTAATACGCGCTTTTTAATTTATTAATTACCTAATTTTATTATATATAAAAATATTTTTATTGATCAAAATAAGTTATTAAATTTAAGAATTAAATTAAATTAAGTATAAAAGTCTCTCTATTTTTATAAAACTAAACGTTCATCAAAAAAAAGTAAAAAAAGGCTGTTTTTTTCAAAAAAAAAAGGTATCTTCAACACACAGGGATGTAGAGCTATTGCTCTAAGAATAAAATGAATAAGGCCGGTTAGGCCACCATTTAGAACAAGTGCTTATGTTAGAGATTGCTTTAGGCTCAGCATTGATATATTACTTTGCGACAGAAGCCTTCGAAATAGAAAAAAAGCCACCGGGAACTGTTTATTATACAGAGACCGCCGATTCACGTAATTTATCTTTTCGCCGTAATCATATTGAACCAGTTCAAATTAAACCAGCTGTAGAAGATCAGTTTCGAGGTATTGTTCGACAAGCTTATGACTATAGCTGTGGTTCAGCTGCTCTTACGACACTTTTAAATGGTTATGTGGGCACTAGTTTGACTGAACAGCAGACCATGAGCGGCTTACTACAGTATGGCGAATATCAACGTATTATTGAGCGTCGAAGTTTCTCTTTACTTGATATGAAGCGCTTTGTAACTGCTATTGGTTTAGAAAGTGGGGGGTACCGTGGAGAATTTTCGGATTTAGTCAATCTTGGACAACCTGCGATTGTTCCAATTTCTTATGCTGGTTTTAAGCATTTTGTCGTATATAAAGCTTATAAAGATGGACGTGTATATGTTGCTGACCCAGCATTAGGGAATATCAGCTTTGATGAAAATCGTTTTAAAGAGGTTTGGGATAATAATACATTATTTGTTATTTCTGTTCCTGAATCGCAGCGTAAAGACTTATTGGCTCTAAAAGATTCAGATATGCGTCATGTGGAAGATGCCACTGTTAACCGTTATGCCTTTGTGGATGTGCAATATCCAACATTCAATTATGACCGTTTAGCAAATAAAGCATCAACCATGCGCCGGGTACTAGATAAAGACCCAAATTCTGCAACTTATAATCAGCCAATTGAAACATATATGCGTCTTTACTATAAGCGTAAATAATCAAATATGAATTGAGTAAAATAAATACATTAGGTGGGAATAAACATGAATAGTCAATGGATGAAGATGAGTGTATTGGCATTAAATATAAGTGCCATTACGGGTACACTTTATGCAGATGATCAAGTTGCACAACAAGCAGATGTACAAAATACTACAGCTGTTTCTGAAGCGAGTACAACAGCAGAAGTAACTCCAGCCACAGATTCAGCCCAGGAAGTGAGTACGACTCCAGCCACAGACGTCGTAACTACTGAACCTGCTTCTACACCTGCAAATACTGGAGCTGATCAAGCCGCAACTGCCTTACAGAAGAAAGAAGGTGATGCGACTCAAGAAACAAATTTGCAAGAAGTATTTACTTCAAATGAGCGTCAATATTCATTGATTAAAAGAGGCGTATTCTCAGCTTATTACGATCTCGATTATACCTATTATCGTGATACTCGAATTGATTTAGCTTTAGCTGATAATTCTTCTCAACTCAACCGTTTACGTATTGAAGAAGATGCGAACCATACTTTAACGAATAGTTTTACTGTTCAATATGGTGTATTGGACAACTTAACATTATCTGCAACCGTTCCTTTCGTTGCGAAGTCTGAAATTGTTCGAGATACAACTGCAGCTGGTTTGGGTGATATTTCTTTAGGGGCACGCTGGGAACCTTTCCCATTAAAGCAAGGCCGTTTGCCATTGGTATTATTTGGTAACCTATCAACAAAAACTGGCGATAGTCCTTATGAAATTGGTTTAGATGAGCTTTCAACTGGTAAGGGTTATTACTCTGTTGGGGTGGGAGCAAGTACCCGTAAATATATCGATCCAGTTGTGTTATTTGCATCGGCATCTGCCAATTATGGTTTTAAAGAAACAGGTTTAAATCAGGCACGAGGTTCGAGGACGTTAACTTCTTTTGACCCAGGCATTAGTGGCGGTTTTTCATTCGGTTTTGCTTATTCATTTAACTATGATGTGTCTTTAACCATGTCATATCAACAAAGTTTCAACATGGATGCAGAATTCCAGTTCGAGAACGGTGAGGCATATAAGTCGCCAGACCAAAGTAGTGCAATGTTGTCTTTTGCTTTAGGTGTACGTGTTTCACCTGAAACAATCGTTAATGGTACGGTAGGGATTGGTTTAACTGAAGATGCACCAGATGTTTCGCTTGGTTTGTCTTTCCCACTAGATTTCATAGGCTTTGGCAAAAAGACCAAATAAGGAGATATGCAGGTGAAATATCCTAAATTATGTCCTTTAACGGCGGCAATTGTTATCTCCGGTTTTTCTAGCTTTGCCAATGCTCAATTAGGACAAAACCTAGCTGTTGATATTCGTTCACTTTCGATGGGGAATGCAGTAACTGCAGATCCCCCGGGTATTAGTGCAGTTCACTTTAACCCAGCAGCTTTAGCAAAAATTGATGGGTTACAGACAGATGTACAAGGAATTCTAGCGAACTTTGATATTCAACGTGAGTTCTCGGCACCTCCAGGTTATAACGTTTTTGGCTACTCAGATGACCCTCTTGTTTGTAATGATGGTCCAGAAGTTACAGCCAATATTTGTACTGATTTTAAAGGGCCTGTACGTGGTGATGTTGAATATGCCAGCTTATATGTACCGATTCTAAAAAAAATGGTTGATCTGGGAGCTGGTTATCCACTAGCTGCCCCAACTGCAGGAATTGCTTATAAACCTCCTGGCTCAAAGTTGACCTATGCTACAGCAATTTATGCACCTTTAATTGCAGGTTTTGGCGCTGAAAATGGTAATGCTGGAAACTTCATGGGACAGCAGGTGGCTGTTGAGCGAATTACTTATTTGTCTCCATCTTTTGGCTATCAAGTAAATGATCATTTATCGATCGGTGCTTCGGTTGGTATGTCTTATAACGCTCTTGCTATGAAAACTGATTTGCGTTTTCCCAATGATATGATTGGGGTATTGCGTATGGTTGATGATGTAGTATGTGGGCCGTTTAAAGACAATAACGATATGATCACTAATCTATTGTTATTTGGTTTATGTAATACTCAAGAAGGGATGGACCCTTTTAAAAAAATGGGTTCGCTGCAAGTTTCTATGGAGCAGTCTTTAAGCCCAAGTTATAACTTGGGGTTAATGTGGGAACCAACGGACGATTTTGGCTTCGGTATGGTTTACCAAAGCGCGGCTAAAATGCGTATGAAAGGGAAATACCTGATTAATAATGCTAAGGCTCCTCAAGAATTAATTAAAGGCTTAAACTCCTCAGCTACAGGTCAGGTTCTGGCCGCTATTCTCGGTTTACCGGGAAATGTACCAAACTCTGAGTCTGGTTTGGCCGCGATGGACTTGGAATATCCTGCACACTTTCAGGCAGGGATTAAATATAAAATATTCCCTGATTTGCAAGTTAATTTTGACGTGGGTTGGACAGACTATTCGGCATGGGATAAGTTCAAATTTGAATTTGATCGACAGATTACCTTACTCAAAGTTGCCAAACTTTTATCAAATGATGTGACAGATGCTTCATTAGGATTACCTTTAAAGTTTACTTCACCATGGAGTTGGGGTATTGGTTTAGAGTATTCGGCAACAGATCGTTTGAAGTTACGCGCGGGTTATGAACCTCGTGCTAGTGCTATTCCCAATGATAAACGCAACACTATGATTCCAATTAATAATGCACAATTATTTGGTTTGGGTATTGGATATCGTTTTGATGCAGATACAGATTTGGATCTTTCAGTTGGTTTCTTACGTAGCCGCGATAATATTCCAGCAGGGACTAGTACCTTATCTAATAAAACAGGAGTTGATAATATCCTGTTAAACCCTTATGCCGGTTTGGATGTTAAAACCAATACCAAAGTTACAGTACTCGGGTTAAATTATAGAACAAAATGGTAAAATTAAATTGCAAACGGATGTCTCGACCTAGATTTGCTATTGCGATTTTTTTTGTTGCAATAGCAAGTGTTTCTGTATCTTATGCAGACGGTTTTTATACGATTATTGGTCCTGATGGTCGCCCAATGATTGTTCCGAGTAAAAGGGTGGAACAAACTGTTGCACCGTCTAAAGTATTAACACATCCAGAGATAAAGGCGACTCGTCCAGAACAACAAGTATTGCCAGAAACATCTTTAAAATCAAAAGATTTGCCTAAATTAGTTAAAAAGTCTTCCAATACTGCACCAACTGCACCAACTGCACCAACTGCACCAACTGCACCAACTGCACCAACTGCACCAACTGCACCAACTATCTCGATAAATAAACAATCTACAGTTTCAAAACAAGCAAAACTCAGTAAAGAAAAAACAGAAGTTATTGATCAAAAGCCCACTCTAAAAACTAGTAAAGAAAAAACAGTAATCAAGGATTCTGCTTCCCAACAAAAGATTGAAGAAAAAGTAGAATCGAATTCAGTTCAAACCTTGTCTAAGAATGTCGTTACTTCATCAACACCGGTTGCACCAAAAAAGGATGAGACGAAGTACACTACCATTGATGGTGTTGAATACGTCAATAACGAATATTTAGAGAATCAAGAGTTTAATCTAGAAGGAAAAAAACGTTTTTATATTATGCCTGACGGTTTAGGCCGTACTGAATCTATTGAGCGTAAAAAAGGCGTCGGACAATCTATCCTTGATAACGTATTACATCGATCTCATGAAGACCAAGTCTCTTCTGTGGTATTAGCTCCTACGTATGTGAGACTATCGCACAAAGAGTTGGCAAGCACTTTTGAAAACGATTTGTGTTTTATTAATGGCTATAAAAAATCAATTAAAAAACTGACCCAAAATAAAGAAGTGGGGTTATGGCCGAGAAAACCTCTTAAAGAAAAGTTTGAATACGAAGTCGTAAAAGTAGATTCTTCTATTAAGAATATACAAGTGGCTTCTTATGCTACAACAAATGACAAGCCAGTATATTATTGGCCTCTTGCAGTTTTCTTAGATGAAAAAGGTTGTGTCTTGGAAGGTGCTAGCGGTTTTAAAAGTAAGTCTTATCCTGCGACGATTTTACAACATGCCTCAATTTTAGGTGTTTTACAGGTACCAGAACGTACACATTATATTATGTTAACGCCTTTATCTTCGGCTGTAGATATGCCGGATCAAGAGCTATCTAATCAGGGACAAATTAAAATTTCGGTATTACGTTAAAAATAAATAGGAATGATGATGAGTAAAATTTTTTTATTACCTTTTGCATTATCCACATTGGCAATTGTATTAAATGGTTGCGGTGGTGGTGGCTCAACAATTAATGAAGATCCTACTCAAGGTGGAGGTGAAATTCCAACCACTAATTTGGATTGTAAAGCTGCTAATATTTCAGATGAGTCTTGTTTAAACTTTGAATTAAATTATCCAGTTGCTGGATTGAATTTTGATTGTAGCTTATCACCGAATCAGCATTATATTACTAAATTGGTTGGTAACTCGGTGGGTGGTGCTTGTAGTATCAGTAGTAGTAAATCTGATGAAACAATTACGCTTTATCTACAAGGTAGTAATACCCGCAAGATTGCGTTAGGTACGATAAAGCTCGATACATTAGGAAAATACGGAACAACACATTTAACAGTTTTGGACATGGCAACAGCATTAACTGGCCAGCCTCCAGCTTCAATGAGTAGTTCTGATCCAACGATTAAAGTAGCAATTGCTTTAGTTAAGTTATTCCAAAGTATTGGCGTTGAACGTCGCGATAATGTGGTAGGAGATTTACAACCAACCCAATTTACTCAAGATAAGAAAAACCTGTTGACGAGTTTGACACAAGATATAACCGCAACAGAATGGAAAAATGGACAATATGCAACTCTTCTCAAACCTTGGTTAGATGTAAGCAAAGTGTCTGATGCACAAGCTTATGCACTTGTAGTTCAAGTAACGAACTTAGCAAATGCTGCATTATTCCAGGCAACTGAAGCAACTTATGCAGGATTTGCAGATCCTGTAAGTTCTCCACTACCGCTTGGGTTTTATGGTTGTAATCAGGCATTAACAGATTGCTTTAATAAATCTACCACTAATTTACGTCATATGATGGCTAACCTGTTCATGCTGACTGACCGTGAAGGTTATGCAATGGGATATGGTCTGCAATGGCGCGGTGATGCTACTTTCTATAAAGATGATAAAGGAAACGTGACTGGTGTTGCTCCACCAGTTTTATTGTGGACCAAAGCAAAACCAATGCAAATGCTGGTTGCTACCCAACAAAATGGCTGGCTCAACCCAATTTCAAAAGATATTCAATCGACTCAGCCATTACGTTTGAGCGTTGATAGCAATGCGAATAATGATTTGCAAATCTATCAAGGTAAGTTTATGAACGATTATGCTGTTGCGGGTAGTGAAGGTTTTTATAAGCAATTAACACGTTCAACAACAGGGAATATGCAGCATTATGGTTTATGGCGACAAACAGTAGGCACAGAAAACTATAAGGGTTCACTTGATATTATTAAAGCCAATCCAATTAGTTATCTTGGAAAAGAAATCTTTAAGACAGCAGCTAATGTGAGTTCTGGTCAACGTTATGTCTTCCCATTATATGCAACCTTAACATTCAGATTTGATACGACAGGGATAGCTCCTATCGATTTAGGTATTGTTGTTAATGAAAAGGGAGATATTCGTACGGATATTAAACCAACTGCAACTGCAACAGATATGTCTGGTCAATGTGCAACAGTAGCAGACAATAGCTTAATTGATAGTAATGGAGTACAACAATATAGACTTGGTACTACTGGAGGAACGCAGTCATCTGAAAATGATAGCTCTATTCCTGTTCGTATGATTTTATCACACCCTCAGTTAGGTAACCTTAATGGGATTTTGATGGGACTTAACTCTGTAATCAAACCAGATTCTGACCCAGAAGATAAGATAGATGACTCAATTTCAGTGGGTGGCGCTAAGATTAACCTCTATAATCTATTAGCAGGTCAAAACAGCAGTAGTAGTATTAATTTAAGTGATTATGACAACAAGACTGCGCGTTGGGTTAATCTGTATGCTTTCTATCAAGCTGTCTATAATAATATTAAGGATATTAGTCCCGCACCAACAGATGAAGAAAAAGCATTAGCACAACGTATTACTGGAACCGTGTCAATTAAACTTGCCGATCAGTCTATTCCAGCTTGTAAAGCAATTAAAACTAAGTCTTAAAAATAAAAGGTAAATAAAAAAGACCGCTAAAGCGGTCTTTTTTATTATCTAATTGATTAACCTGTATGGTCTAAACGAGTCCCCAAAGTTTCAAGATGGGTTGGGAACACTTGTTTTTTACGGTCTTCAAAATAATGTCTTAAAGTGTGTTCAACACTAGGGAAGGCTAGTTCTCCCCATGGAATTTCATGCTCTTCAAACAGACGACTCTCAATACTTTCTTCACCTGCACCAAAAATGCCATCTTTCAGCTGTGCTTTGAAAAGTACATAAATTTGACCAATACGCGGAATATTGTACATACAGTACAGTTGTTCTATTTCTATCTCGGCTTCTGCTTCTTCACGAGTTTCGCGTGCTGCACCTTGTTCCATGGTTTCGAACAATTCCATATACCCGGCAGGCAAAGTCCATAAACCATAACGAGGTTCAATCGCACGACGACAGAGTAATACTTTGTCTTCCCATAACGCTAAGGCACCGCAGATTACTTTGGGATTTTCATAGTGAATATTTCCACAATGAGTACAAACACGGCGTACTTTATGATCACCTAAAGGAATTTTTTGTTCGGTTTTATGCCCACACGCTACACAGAAACTCATAATTATCATCGAGTATAGAGATGCCTCAGCATAACTGAATTTTTAGACTTACGCATCAACTCTATTCCCTAAGTTTGATTTTCAGATATGATGCAAAGAGAGACAGAATAATAGGTGAAAGGTATGGAAGAGCACTTGCTAACACAAAAGTTACAGCAAAGATTGCGCTTTTCCACCCGCATACAAGAAGCACAAGCAGCAGTACTCATTGCAATTACGAATGAGAATAATCCAAAGGTACTGCTTACACGCCGTTCAATACATATGAACAACCATGCGGGGGAAGTTTCTTTTCCGGGTGGAAAGCGTGATCCTAGTGATACCAGTAATATTGTTGTAGCGTTAAGAGAAGCTCAGGAAGAGACAGCTTTAAATCCGTTTGATGTACAGTTGTTAGGTGATTTGCCGATGCAGCGTGCAAGAAGCGGTTTGTCTGTAAAACCAATCGTTGGGCTTATTCCTCCAGAGGTGACTTTAATACCTCAGCCCACCGAAATTGATCGAATTTTCTTTGTACCGTTACAGCAACTTATCGAGACGCGTCCGACACCCTATGAAGTTCGATATGCTCATCAGTCTTTATATTTTCCAAGCCTACAGATTGATAATGAAATTATTTGGGGTTTAACTGCTCGTATGTTAGTTGCACTGTTTAAATATGGATTAGGTTATCAAAAAGATTGGCCATTTTTACTTAACTCACCAACCTTTGGAATGCCAAAGTTTTCTCATAAAAAATAAAGATCAGGATTGATAAATTATGATGTATAGCTATCAAGGCCAGCACCCAAAAGCCTTACATGAACCATGGGATGGTTGGGTTGCTCCAACTGCAACGCTTATTGGGCAGGTAGAACTAGGCCGTCAGGTCAGTATTTGGTTTGGTGCGGTAGTGCGTGCTGATAACTGTGTCGTTCGAATTGGTAATTTTTCTAATATTCAAGAAAATTCTGTACTACATACCGATGCTGGACTTGAGTTAAATATTGGTGAATATGTCACGGTCGGTCATAAAGTCATGCTGCATGGTTGTACGATTGGTGATAATAGTTTGATTGGTATGAACGCCGTAATTTTAAATCGGGCTGTGATTGGTAAAAATTGTATTATCGGTGCTAATGCTTTAATTCCTGAAGGGAAGGTGATTCCAGATAATTCAGTGGTGATGGGCTCACCTGGCAAAATTGTCAAAACTTTAGATGAAGATGGCGCTGCAAAAATACGATTGAGTGCATTGCATTATGCAGAGCACTTTAAGAACTATGCAGATTTAAAAGAATTCCACTTTTAAAATTTGAGTAAGATATGTTCTGTGCCAAGCACAAGCTTGGCATTTTTATTTAGACAGAGAACAACTCGCCTATCAGAGCCGAGTGGGGTATCATAACCCTCGTTTTTAATCTGATTTAATACTAAGGTTGTGCATGAAATTGCTGGCGTTGGAAACTGCAAATGAGCAGTGTTCTATTTCATTAGTCGATGAAACCCAAGAACTGTTTTTTCAACTCGATACGCGGGCGAAAGCACAAACCCAGACCATTTTGCCCATGATTGAGCAGGGGCTACAAGAAACAGGTCTTGAAGTTGCTGGTTTAGATGCAATTGCCTTTAGCCGTGGGCCAGGTTCTTTTAGTGGTGTCCGAATTAATGCAGCTGTGACTCAGGCATTGGCATGGTCACAAGATTTACTAGTCATTCCAGTTTCTACTTTACAAGCTTTAGCTCAAGCGGCATACCGACTTGAAGGTTTGAAACAAGTGACTGCGGTACTCGATGCGCGTATGAATGAAGTTTATATCGCAAGTTTTGTTCTAAATGAACAAGGTATCATGCAGTGTATTGATGAAGAAAAATTAATGGGTTACGAGCTAGCAGCTATTTACGCAAAGCATTGCTTAATTGGTTCTGGCGCAAAACTACTTCAAGCTGATGCAGAGCATCAAACAATCACCGCAACTGCACAAGATATTGCTTCGATTGCACGTGTTTATGCAGCGCAAAAGCAGTGGGTTGATGCCGAACATGCTTTGCCAGTTTATTTACGTGATGATGCATGGAAAAAGATAGCGGATCAGGGTAAAGCAAAATAAAGGCTAATCATGCACATATATTTTGAAGTAGATTTTCAAGAACAAGCACAGCACTACCAAGCTGTGCTTTGTTCTAGAGGTGTGACTGTCGATTTGCAGTTAGTTGAAAAACTGAATGCACGTTTTTTACGTTTAAATCCTGAGTTGGCACTGTGTGTAGATGAAAATGGATTATGGCTATCTGCAAATGGCATGAAAATGCAGCCTGACTGGAAAGCTGAAATTCCCCGTTTAAAGCGTGCAAGTCTTAAATCAGAAATGATTGCCCGTGCTTGTCAGTTAGGTGAAAAACCCATACTTGTTGATGCTACAGCAGGCTTAGGTCACGATAGTTTACTCATGGCTTACCTTGGTGCACAAATACAATTGGTTGAACGCCATCCAATTTTGTTTACCTTACTTGAAGATGCAAAAGCACAAGCTGAACAAGATAGTTTTTTAAGCCAGTTTATGGATCGGATTCAACTGATCTTTGCTGATTCTGCAACTTATTTACAACAGTTACAGCAGGAAGCCCAAACGGTTGATGTGGTGTATTTAGATCCGATGTTTCCGCAGCGTGACCAGAATCACCAAGCCATCAAAAAACAAGCTCAAGTCAAAAAACAGATGCAGCTTTTACATCTTCTTTTACCCGAAGATGGTGAAATGGATTTAGGGGATAATTTGCTGGTTTTGGCGCAGAAAGTTGCTAAACGTGTAGTTGTTAAACGGCCACGACATGCTATTTTTTTGGCAAATCAAGAGCCAGCTCATCAATGGCAAGGAGATGCTTGTCGTTTTGATGCGTATTTTCAGTAGGCTTATGTAAGGTTAGGTTTTATTGCTTGAATAATGCACAAATATATGTGATATAGTTCAAAAGCATGATTGCTAAAATTCTTAGCAGGCATACACTTAAGATGCCTGTCAAAAACGAAATTTTTGAAAACCTTCTATGATTGATCTTAAACCCTCCATTAACTTTTGGCATGATTTTAAAAGCAACCAAATTGCCGGAATGTGGCTGTTTTTGGGGTCAAGACGTTCTTTACAGATAGTGCATCCATCTATCCTTCAGCTCATCGTTTGGGGGATTTTAGGAGGGTGTACCAACTCTCTTTATAGTTGGCTTGTGGCGGGTCAAATCGGTGATTTCAATTCACAAGGTTTAATTGGTTATGCACTTTGGCCATTTATTGCCTTAATTGTTGGTATTTTCTTATCACAGCGAACCAATCAACCTCGCTTAATGCTAGTACCTGCTTTATTGTGGTTGGTTCTAGATACCAATATCTTATTAATTCAATGTTTAATTCAATATTTAGGTTCTAACGGTTATCTCAACTTTATTCCCGATGCTATTTATAACGGAATATTGCCGAGCTTATTTGTAGCTTTGTTTGTATGGCAAAGTTTAGCAGTAATTTGGGTTTTCTCACGTGAACTCAAGTGGCCTTGGTGGGAACGTGCACTGGTTATGGTTGCGACTATTGCAACGATGGTGGTGTGGCAACTTTCTGTAAAAGACCAACCGATTTGGAAGGTAGAAGATTCTGCTCCAACGTTTGCTGAAGATGCTTTTTATGCGCAAAGTAAACTATTAAATGATTCTTTGGAGCAAGTCCAATATGGTGAACTTGCTAAGAGTCATTGGTATTTTTTAGGTGTTGCTGGCGATAGTTATCAAGACGTTTTTAAATCGGAAGTGGTCCGTATTAAAGAACAGTTTGATACACGCTTTGGAACAATTGGGCGCTCAATGATGCTGGTCAATAATCCAGACACCCGCACAGAAATTCCGATTGCATCTAAAACAAGTATCGAGTTAGCCCTACGCCGTATGGGCCAGCAAATGAACCGTGATAGTGATGTTTTATTTCTATATATGACTTCACACGGTGAACAAAATCATTTTGAAATTGAAAATGCACCACTAGATTTAGGACAAGTCGATCCGAAATGGTTGCGAGAAACACTTGATAAATCTGGTATTCGCTGGCGTGTGATCGTTATCTCAGCCTGCTATTCAGGAAGTTTTATTCCTGCTTTACAGTCTCCAGATACTTTAATTATTACTGCTTCAGCTGCTGATAAAACTTCTTTTGGGTGTAATAACGAAGCTGACTATACCTATTTTGGTCGAGCTTTCTTTGATTTGGCGATGCGAGAGCAATCGTCGATGAAAGATTCGTTTAACACAGCTAAGCAAACTGTAACCAAATGGGAAGTGGCTCAAGGTGTTGAACCTTCAGAGCCTCAGTGGATGATCGGTAAAAATATGGAACTTATGCTACCTCAGTTGGAAAAATATCTATTTCCTCAGCAAAATACGGGTAGTGTAGATATTGCTCAAACAAAAACAGAGGCTAAAAACGATGCAACTCCTGCAAAAAAACCGCTGCTTTGAGGGCGAGCAGCGTATATACCAATTTGAATCTTCTTATTTAAAAGGATCAGCTAAGTTTGGTGTTTATTTACCACCGGCAGCTTTAGAAGGTAAAGCTTGCTCAACTTTATTTTACTTAGCTGGTTTAACGTGTACTGAAGAAACCTTTGCCATAAAAGCGCATGCACAGCATATGGCAGCACAACTAAGCCTCATACTGATTACACCTGATACTTCTCCTCGTGGAGAACAAGTCGCAGCAGGGGATCATTGGGATATTGGGCAAGGCGCGGGCTTTTATATTAATGCAACACAAGCACCTTGGTCTGAGCATTATCAAATGGAAAGTTATTTAATAGATGAGTTATATCCACTCATTTTAAAAAGCTTTCCTGTAAATGCTCAACAAGTCGGTATCTTTGGGCACTCAATGGGTGGTCACGGTGCATTAACTTTAGCGTTTAAATATCCAGAAAAGTTTAAGTCAGTATCTGCTTTTGCTCCGATCTGTGCACCAACTGAATGTGCATGGGGAGACAAAGCCTTTAGCCATTATTTGGGTGCAGACCGCGAAAGCTGGTTGGCTCATGATGCTACAGCGTTGGTCTCAAAAAATGGGGCAGTATTTGACGAAATTTTGGTTGATCAGGGCTTAGATGACCAATTTTATGAACAACTTCACCCTGAAAAATTTAAGCAAGCATGTTTAAAAGCGGGACAGCCTTTAACTTTAAGACAACATGCTGGTTATGACCATGGCTATTACTTTATTCAAACCTTTATGGATGAGCACTTACAGTTTCATGCAATCCAGTTAGAAAAGGTTGGCGGCTAATTAGTGCTGCCACTCTACCTGAAATTCTTGTTGAGCCATACGGTTTAGATGATCAAGGACAACTTTTTCTAAGTGGTCGTGGTCATCTAATTGGCTATCAATAGCAACATTTAACTGCTCTGTTTCTGGTGCAAGTGTAATCGTTGCTGTAGGCATTAAGATTTTAAAGTCTTGTTCAGTTTCTTGTACTTCGAACTTGTGTTTCCAATGATTAACCAGACGTTTTGCAATGCGTTTTCCATCGTTTGTTAATAGATAAGTTGTGCTTTTCATTATCAATCCTCACATTGGTTTAATGTACCTTAACAAATTCGTTTAGACGTTAGCATTCTATTGTTGCAACGTTACGTTTCAAGTTTGAAATGTTGTCATTTAAACAAGGAAGCGCGGGCCAAGTAGTTTCTTTTTTGTTATAATTTTAAGCCTCTCCTTAAATTTTTAGCCAGGTCATTCACCTATGTCCAAGCCCTACTTAATTGCTCCTTCTATTTTATCTGCCGATTTTGCTCGTTTAGGCGAAGATGTAGACAAAGTGTTAGCCGCAGGTGCCGATGTAGTACATTTTGATGTGATGGATAATCACTACGTTCCAAATTTAACTTTTGGTGCAGGTGTATGTAAGGCTTTAAAAAATTATGGGATTACAGCGCCAGTTGATGTGCATCTAATGGTATCTCCAGTTGACCGAATTATTGGAGACTTTTTGGAAGCTGGCGCAGATATTATTACATTCCACCCAGAAGCATCTCACCACATTGATCGTTCACTACAGCTGATTAAGTCTGGTGGTGCTAAAGCAGGCTTAGTTTTCAACCCAGCAACGCCATTGCACTATCTTGATTATGTACTTGATAAAGTTGACCAAATTTTATTAATGAGTGTAAACCCAGGTTTTGGTGGACAAAAGTTCATTCCAATGACTTTAGAAAAATTACGTGAAGCTCGTAAAATCATTGATGCAAGTGGTCGTGATATTCGTTTAGAAGTTGATGGTGGCGTTGGCCCTGCAAATATCCGTGAAATTGCAGAAGCTGGGGCAGATATGTTTGTTGCAGGTTCAGCAATTTTTGGTCAACCAGATTATAAAGTTGTGATTGATCAAATGCGTGCAGAACTTGCAAAAGTAGGTAGCGTAGACGCTTAAAAAAGATATTGATCTGAGAATAAGCTTGTGGATAACTTTGTTTATAACTGTATGGATAACTGTGTTGATAACCGTATGGATAAGGTGTTGGTAAAATAAACAAAATTAGATCAACCGTTTATTCTCTAGACAAAAATGATGAAAAAAGAACGTTTTGGCGTTCTTTTTTTATGCGCACTGTATATTTTATTATCTGGTTTTTTATTAAGCTTTACTAAAAAATAACCTGTGTAAAAAACGAGATGGCTCTGTGTAAAACTTTTTGTGAATAGTTCGGTATAAAACTGTAAAAGTGTCATGAAAAATAAAGCTAAATTTGTTTTAATAAGATTTTAGCCAGAGATTTAGATAATTAATGTCGATAAAAATTTTAGCGGTAGATATGGATGGGACTTTTCTTAATTCTAAGAAGCAGTACAACAAAACACGTTTTTTAAATCAGTACGAACAATTAAAACGAAATAATATTCATTTTGTGGTCGCAAGCGGAAACCAACTCGCAAAGCTTATTACCTATTTCCCAGAAATTAGTCATGAAATTACTTTTATTGCAGAAAATGGTGCGCACGTTGTAGATGCAGGACAAGAGTTAGCATTTGCTCATTTAAGCCAAGAACAATTTACTGAAATTTTAAAAGCGATTGACTCTACATATATTTCTAAAATGGTCATTTGTGGGAAACAAAGTGCTTATGTACATCGCAGTATGAATGCAGAGGACTATGCCAAAGTCGCTCGATATTTTGAAAAGCTGACAGTTGTAGATGACTTTTATGCACTAGATGACTTGGTATGTAAAATTACCTTTACTGCCGATGAGAATGAAAGCTTTACGATTTTTGAACATTTCCAGAAGCAAAGTTTTGTGAAAGATAAGGTCTTAGTACCTGTTTCAAGTGGTTTTAATTTTATTGATTTAATCCTTCCAGACCAACATAAAGCCCATGGTTTAAAGCTATTACTACAAAAATGGCAGGTTGAACCTGATCAGGTAGTCGCGATTGGTGATAACAATAATGATATTCAGATGATTAAAGCTGTGGGGTATGGGTTTGCTGTTGAAAATGCAGTAGAAGCTTTAAAAGCTGTAGCTCCTTATGCAACTGTAAGTAACGAACAAGAGGGGGCATTACATGTGATTGATTTAGTGCTTCAGCAACAAACACCATTTTCTTAATCACCTAAAAACAAACAGTTAAGAATGAAAATTGTATCTGTTTTAAAACTTGGTTATGCTAATGGAGTTAAGATTAATCGTCGGTTCTAGGCAATAAGCTCTAATGACTCTACAACACTTACGCAAGTATGCTTGGTTTGTGTTCCTAATGACTTTGGTCATTGGGTGGAGTGGCGTGTCTATTGCTCAGACGCCGATGCAGCATGATCTTCCTACTATGCCGTGTCATAGTGAAAAAATTTCGCATACCAATATGCATAGTCATGCTAGTGATCAAGCCATATGCCATGAGTCTATGGATCAGGTTTCTCACTCGCATGGTGAGCATTGTCAGGACTGTAACCCGGTTCATTGTCAGATTGTGAATCTGGCATTACAGCAAGCGTTACCGGATCTTGAATCACAATTCATTCCTATTTCCTCTCAATTTAGCAGTATTTATCAGGCTCAGCATTTAGCTGGATACTGGCAAGAGATTTTACGCCCACCTAAAGCTTAATCCTTTCTTACTTATTTTTTTAATTAAAAAGGATTACTGCAATGTCTCATAAAACAATTAGCAGCCTCGTCGCTGTATTTGGTCTATTGGTTTCACCATGGACTCTTGCCGCAATTAAGGAATATCACCTGAATATTAATGAACAACAGGTGAATATTACGGGTCAACCGCTAAAGCGAATTACCGTAAATGGAAAATTTACAGCCCCACTTCTTGAGTTTGAGGAAGGGGATGAGGCTGTGATTCATGTTCATAATCAATTAAAGAATCAAGACACGTCTTTACACTGGCATGGGTTGTTACTGCCAGGGTTAATGGATGGCGTACCGGGTTTCAATGGTTTTAAAGGAATCGCGCCAAATGGAGATTTTGTTTACCGCTTTAAGGTGAAACAAAACGGTACCTATTGGTATCACGCCCATAGTAAAGGCCAAGAGCAAGATGGTTTATATGGCCCGCTCGTGATTTATCCAAAAGGGAAAATACCCGTAGCTGCACATGAAAAAACTGATCGTGATTATGTAGTGATGCTTTCAGATTTTCATCATTCTTCTAGCGATAGCATTATGAAGAATTTGAAAAAATCTGCTGAGTATTATCAAAACCGCCGTGAAACCGTATCGGATGTTTGGAAGCAAGTTAAAGCACAAGGCTTAAAAGCAACTTGGCAAGATCGTTCGATGTGGAATCAGATGCGGATGTTAAAAACCGATATGTCTGATGTGACGGGCTATACTTTCTTAGTCAACGGTAAGACACCACAGCAAAACTGGACAGGTAATTTTAAAGCTGGCGAGAAGGTTCGATTACGATTTATTAATGCATCGGCAATGTCATTCTTTGACGTTAGAATCCCAAATTTGAAAATGACAGTTGTAAGTGCAGATGGGCAGCCAGTTAAGCCTGTAGCAATTGATGAGTTTCGTATTGGTACAGCCGAAACTTATGATGTCATTGTAGAACCTAAACAGCCAAATTATCAGATTGAAGCAGAGTCCATTGACCGTAGTGGTTTTGCCATTGGGACTTTGCACAATGAAAATACTCAGGTGGTTGGACCAGTTCAAATGCCAGAGCCACGTCCACGTTCTTTGCTAACCATGGATGATATGGGCATGAGTCATGGCAATGGGGCGAGTGATAAATATGCTGGCCATCAAATGAACATGCAACATGACATGTCGACTATGCCTGACATGAAAAAAGAGGTGGGCCAGACTAATCATGATCATGCAATGATGAGCATGGATCATGACATGAAAAATATGTCATCTAGCCAACATGATCATTCTATGATGCAAATGAAGCACGACATGTCAGCGATGCCTGAGATGAAGCATGATATGCCGGCAATTCCATCGGGTGAGCATGACCACGCTATGATGAATATGAATCATGAGATGCCGACTCAATCTGAGAATAAGCCTAAAAAGGATGAACCAGTTTATGGCTGGGCAAATGCTTCAACGCCAGCGGGTATGAAAGCACTGCAATATAGCGATTTGCAGTCTTTAAGTCCTCAACCAGATACACGTGCGCCAGAGCGAGAGTTAGTCATTCGTTTAGGCGGCAACATGGAGCGCTATATCTGGACTATTAATGGCAAGAAATTTAGCGAAGCTGCGCCCTTGCAAGTTAAATATGGCGAACGTATTCGCTTGAAGTTTGTGAATGACAGCATGATGGCGCATCCAATGCATTTACATGGCATGTTTATGCAATTGGAAAATGGTCAGCAAGCTGAAAACTTACCGAATAAACATACCGTTATTGTTCCATCAGGAAAGACAGTTACTGCGTTATTGACAGCCGATGCCTTAGGAGAATGGGCGATTCATTGCCACCTGCTTTATCACATGAGTGCTGGAATGATGAATAAATTGATTGTGGCTCAAGTGAATGATGGAGCAGTAGATGCATCTCAAGCACCTGTTCAATCTGAAAATGAAAAAGGAGCGAGTCATGCGCATCACTAAGTTATTTTCTCAAATGATATGTTGCGGTATTTTCTCTGGCATCTCTATATTTAGTTTTGCTCAAGACCCCTTAACGCATGATCATTTACGTGAACATGGTGGTCAGGTTTATCAAGCAACAAAAATTGATACTGGCTGGACTCAAAACGAAGAAGAAGAAGGTAGTTTTTCTTCTGAATTAGAAACTTGGGTGGGAACGGATGAAAACAAATTGTTCATTAAAGCCCATGTTGATAAAGCCGAGTCGGAAGATGCTAATTACGGCGGTTCAGTACTTTACAGTCGAAATATAGCTGACTATTGGGATGTACAGGCTGGGGTAAACTACGAGCGTTCGCAGAGGGAAGATGAAAAGCAAGATCGCTGGGCTGGTGTAGTAGGTTTACATGGCATGGCACCTTACTTTTTTGAAACTGATGCTTATCTTTATGCAGGTGAAGATCAGCTATGGAAGTTAAGTTTAGAAACGGAAAGGGACTTACTCTTTACCCAAAAGTTAATTGGTAAACCTTATTTAAAAGTAGATGTTATTTTGCAAGATGAATCTCGCTATGCAAGTAAAACAGGTTTATCAAATTTACAAGCTGGTTTTCAAACTCGTTATGAAATCAACAAAAAAGTGATGCCGTTTGTTGATGTTGGTTACGGCTATGAAAAAGGTTTAAAACAAACTGCTTGGCAAACTGGAACCGACTCTGAACATGGTTGGTATTATGGAGCAGGGTTAACACTTAAGTTCTAATTGCTGAACAAAAATTAAGCTTAATGACATGCCATTGGTTTATACTAATGGCATTGTTTTTTGTGTCAGTTATGGTGCACAGATGGCTTTAGAAAAACAACAGAATCAAATACATTTAAGTAAAACTAGTTCTAGCTGCGGGTGCTCAAGCGTACCGTCTCAGGAGTATTCCACTCCTAGTGAACCTGTGACTAGAAAGAGTCAATGGGTAAGTTATTATCATATTCCTCGTATGGATTGTGCAGCCGAAGAGCAAATGGTGAGGATGGCTTTGGCCTCTTACGCTGACGATATCCAAGAGCTTCATTTTGACTTGCCAGCACGACATTTGGCGATTTATCACAGTGTTCAAGCTGAAATGATTACTCAAAGTCTACAGCGTTTAGGGCTAGGGGCTGAACTACAACAAACACAGCCACATTATGAACCCGTTGAAAAACCAAAAAAGGTACGAGCCAGTTCTTCAAGTAATGCAGCACAAAAGCAAGTTTTACAATGGTTGTTGCTGATTAATGGGGTCATGTTTGTCATTGAGTTGATGGCAGGCATTATTGCTTCATCGACAGGTTTAATTGCTGACTCGCTTGATATGTTTGCCGATGCTGCAATTTATGGCATTGCTTTATTTGTGGTAGGTAAAAATCTAAATGCACAATTAAAGGCTGCGCATCTTTCTGGATGGTTTCAGTTCGCTTTAGCCATGATTGTGTTAATCGATGTATTGCGTCGTTTTATTTACGGCAGTGAACCTGTTTCAATTCTCATGATTTTAATTGGCGGATTAGCGCTTGCGGCCAATATTAGTTGCCTTTATTTAATGAGAGACCATAAAGAGAGCGGGGCACATATGAAGGCAAGTTATATCTTTTCTGCAAATGATGTCATCGTAAACTTAGGTGTCATTGTTGCGGGAATATTGGTTGCCATGACAGGCTCTCGTTATCCTGATTTGATTATTGGATTAATTATTGTTTTGTTTGTCTTAAATGGTGCACGAAAAATTCTACAGTTAAAAAGTGAATAAGATTCTCTAAGACAGGCAAGCTTTAGATAGGGTTTGCCTTCATTTTTTATTTTAAAGTAAACTGAGTCCTCACATAAAGGAGGAACGACCTCCCCCATATTGGGTAATCATGTCGGGACGACCTGACACTATAAAAATTAGTGAATGTTATGGCTTGGGCTATTTTAATTTTAGCAGGTGTATTTGAAATCATTTGGGCATACTCTATGAAAATGTCCGAAGGTTTTACCCGTTTAACCCCTATTATTATTACCGTAGTTTTTATGATTTTGAGTGTAGTTCTACTTTCAATTTCAATGAAAACGTTACCCCTTGGCACTGCCTATACGGTTTGGACAGGAATTGGCGCAATTGGGTCATTTTTAGTCGGTATTTTCTTTCTTCATGAGCCTATTGGCGCTATGCGAATGATTGCCGCTGTCTTGATTGTGTCAGGTTTGGTTTTAATGAAAATTTCATCGCCGTCCTAAGAGAATAAACTATGTTGCTGTCTTATAAGTATATCAATTCGCCTGTTGGGCAATTAAAGCTAGTTGCGAATGAAAATGCTTTGGTGGCAGTACTCTGGGACAATGAAAATCCAAAACGTGTTCGACTGGCCGAGCTGGTCGAACAACTTGAACATCCCGTTTTATTAAAGACCGAACAACAATTAGAAGAATATTTTGAAGGTAAGCGCCGTGAGTTTACATTGCCACTAGATTTTGAAGGGACTGCATTTCAAAAGCTGGTCTGGTCTGCTTTACTGACCATCCCTTATGGCGAAACAAGAAGTTATAAAGATATTGCTGTTCAAATTGGAAATGAAAAAGCGGTGAGAGCAGTGGGCGCGGCAAATGGCAAAAACCCGATTTCAATTATTGCACCTTGTCACCGAGTCATTGGTGCGGGTGGTGCTTTAGTGGGTTTTGCTGGCGGGCTTGATAAGAAAGATATTTTATTAAAACTAGAGCAACAATGAGCCGTTTTTGCGCTCGATTTTTTTAGACTTTTCTACTAAGCTGTCAATTACGATATTTCATAAGGCTGGTGCTTCATTGCATCACTTTTTTTGAAATATTGATCTTATTCAACAAACTTTGGATGTTCTAAAAATGGCTGTCGGTGACGTAACAATGCCACAAATGCATGTGGTAAAAGGTGTAAAAATTGGCTCAACAGAAGCATATGTACGTTACCAAAACCGACGAGATTTAGTCATTTTTGAGTTTGCAGAAGGTTCAAATGTTGCTGGTGTATTTACTCAAAATGCATTTTGTGCAGCGCCTGTTCATGTCTCTAAAGCCCATCTTGCCGAAGGTAACCCTCGTTATTTAGTGATTAATACGGGTAATGCCAATGCGGGAACTGGGCCTACGGGTTTGAAAAATGCTCAGGATACTTGCGCGAAGTTAGCGGAGCTTGCTGGAGTAAACAGTTTTGAAGTTCTTCCATTTTCTACGGGTGTGATTGGTGAGCAGCTTCCAATGGAGCGTTTACTTGCTGGGCTGCAGCCGGCGTTAAATACTTTGCAAGACACGGCATGGAATGACGCTGCATCTGGCATCATGACGACAGACACCGTACCTAAAGGTGCATCTGAACAATTTGAGCTTGATGGTATGACTTATACCATGACAGGTATTAGTAAAGGCGCGGGAATGATTCGCCCGAACATGGCAACCATGTTGAGCTTTGTGGCCACAGACGCACCTATTCGCCGTGATTTAGTACAAAAGCTATTAAAGACCACGGTTGAGCATTCATTTAACCGTATTACGATTGATGGCGATACCTCAACAAATGACTCTTGTATTTTTGTAGCAACAGGTCAGGCTGGTGGTGCTGAAATTACATCAGAGAGCGATGCACGCTACGCTAAAGTGTTAGAAGTACTTGCTCGTGTAATGAATCGTTTAGCACAGTTAATTGTCCGTGATGGCGAAGGCGCGACGAAGTTTATTACTGTGGTTGTAGAAGGCGGCGCAAATACTCAAGAATGTTGTGACATTGCTTATAGCATTGCGCATTCACCACTTGTCAAAACTGCACTTTTTGCGTCGGACCCGAACTGGGGACGTATTTTAGCTGCAATTGGCTATGCAGGAGTTAAAGACTTAGACGTGTCTAAAATTCAAGTGTGGTTAGACGATGTACAAATCTGTAAAGACGGCGGCGCAGCTGAGGACTATACCGAAGAAGCGGGCGCGCGCGTTATGGCTCAAACCGAAATTACCATTCGTGTTGATTTAGGACGTGGTCAGGCCAAAGACACGGTATATACCTGTGACTTATCTTACGACTATGTCAAAATTAATGCTGATTACCGTTCTTAAATATCAGTTATAATCAAGCCTCGACAAAGAGGCTTTTTTATTAGCCCCATCTTTTGATATTAAATGATTCAATCCATAAATCATTTAAGCAGTAACGTTATATGCGAGCAGGTATGCCAGCATGAAGGATAGAGAAGACGTTTTATGAGTGATGCGACTTTAATTGCCAACGATGCAAAAAACATTGTACAAGCGCATTTAGACCGTTTAGGTGAGCCAAAAGACAATCGCTTAAGTGAAGAAGCAAAACAACAAAAGTTTGCACAGATCGAAGCAGAGCTCAAAAAACGTGATGCTGTCCTTGTTGCTCATTACTATTGCGATCCCGAAGTACAAGAACTTGCCGAAAAAACAGGTGGATGCGTTTCTGACTCTTTAGAAATGGCCCGTTTTGGACGAGATCATGCTGCCTCAACACTCGTAGTTGCGGGTGTAAAATTTATGGGAGAAACAGCTAAAATTCTGTCTCCTGAAAAAACAATTTTAATGCCGACGCTTGAAGCAACCTGTTCACTTGACTTAGGTTGTCCAGTTGACGAGTTCACAGCATTTTGTGATCAGCACCCAGACCACACCGTAGTCGTGTATGCCAATACATCGGCTGCTGTGAAAGCACGGGCAGATTGGGTCGTGACTTCAAGCTGTGCTGTTGAAATTGTTGAGCATCTAGATAGCTTAGGTGAAAAAATTATTTGGGCACCAGATCAGCACTTAGGTCGCTATATTCAAAAGAAAACTGGTGCAGATATGTTGCTTTGGGATGGCGCATGTATTGTGCATGAAGAATTCCGTGCACGTGGCATTGCCAACATGAAAGCACTATACCCAGACGCTGCGGTATTGGTACATCCGGAGTCACCAGAGTCGGTTGTAGAAATTGCCGATGCGGTAGGTAGTACTTCTCAACTGATTAAAGCTGCGCAGACTTTGCCAAATGAAAGACTCATTGTGGCAACTGACCGTGGTATTTTCTACAAAATGCAGCAAGCAGTGCCTAATAAGATTTTAGTTGAGGCACCAACAGCGGGTGAGGGAGCAACTTGTCGTTCATGTGCTCACTGTCCGTGGATGGCAATGAATGAACTCGACGGAATTTTAGAAGTTTTACAAAAAGGTGATCAGGAAATACACGTTGATCCAGCGCTTGCTGAGCGTGCCAAAATGCCTTTAGATCGAATGTTAGCCTTTAGCGCATCGTTAAAACGTTAAAAAACCTCAAAATGCTTGTTAAATATACATTTGATAAGGATTTTTAACTTTTTTTGAGAATAGGTGTTGACGTCTGAGGGCGTCGCGCCTAGAATGCACACCGTACCGCACGATGTGCGATACAGCAAAAGCTGAGATAGATCGGAGCATAGCACAGCCTGGTAGTGCACCTGGTTTGGGACCAGGGGGTCGTAGGTTCGAATCCTACTGCTCCGACCACTTAAAATAATATTTTAAGATCGGCGAAGTATCGCATGATAAGCATCATCGGTTAAGCGCCTGTAGCTCAGTTGGATAGAGCATCCGCCTTCTAAGCGGATGGTCACAGGTTCGAATCCTGTCAGGCGCGCCATTCGGTAGCTTGGTACATAGAACTTATTTGATGGTGGATGTAGCTCAGTTGGTAGAGCCCTGGATTGTGATTCCAGTTGTCGCGGGTTCGAATCCCGTCATTCACCCCAATTTCGGAGCATAGCACAGCCTGGTAGTGCACCTGGTTTGGGACCAGGGGGTCGTAGGTTCGAATCCTACTGCTCCGACCATATTTAAAAGCGTTCAAGCTTTCTAAAATATCCCAAATATTAAAATCATTTCTTCTAGTCTTACAGATAGAAGGGATTTTTTTGTTTTCTAGTTCGAAATTTTAATTCATACATACTCCAATCTTTGAATTTCTTTATATAAGCTCTGTTCTCTGTTCTCTGTTCTCTGTTCTCTGTTCTCTGTTCTCTGTTCTCTGTTCTCTGTTCTCTGTTCTCTGTTATTGATATTTTTGCCTTAACTCATCTTTTTCTTGTTCTGATAAGAATGCGATCTTTAGTCCATTTTCTTGAGCTGTATAAATTTGCTCAGGACTTAAACCAGCTAAAGGGGCAGCAGTTAAATACTCATGTTGTATCTCAATGCCTTCTACCGCAGGGTCATCTGTATTAATAGTGGCAAGTACACCATGTTCTAAAAAAGTCTTTAATGGGTGCTCTGCTAAAGAAGGCACTGTGTTAGTTTGAATGTTTGAAGTGAGACAAGACTCAATACCAATCTGGTGTTTAGCTAAATAATCTAAAAGTTTTAAATCCTGAACTGCTTTAACACCATGTCCAATTCGTTCAGCACCTAATTCTTCAATGGCTTGCCAAATACTTTCAGGACCAGCAGCTTCGCCTGCATGTACTGTAATATGCCAACCTGCATCACGTGCTCTTTTAAAGTGATCAATAAATAAATTGCCCGGAAAACCAAGCTCATCTCCAGCGAGATCCAACGCTTTAATATCATTTTTATGGGCGAGTAGAGCATTTAACTCTTTTTCGCAGGCTTCTTGACCAAAAGTACGGCTCATAATGCCAATTAAATTCGCTTTTACCCCGTAAGCTTGACTGCCTTCTTTCACACCAGCAATAACTGCTTCGACAACACCTTCAAGGGGGAGTTGATGTGTCATTCCCATATAACCCGGTGAAAAACGCAGCTCTACATAATCTAGCCCTTGTTGTGCTGCATCTTGCATGTTTTCAAAAGCAATACGTTTGCAGGCATCTAGGCTCGCTAATACCTTTACGCCCCAATCGAGCTTTGATAAGAAACTTAATAAGTCAGGTTGGTTATCCATCACTTGTACATGCGGGCGTAAAGATTCAATGTCGTAGGCAGGTAAATCTAAATTGTATTGTTGCCCCAAGTCTAAAATGGTTTGAATGCGGATGTTGCCATCAAGATGACGGTGTATATCTGTAAGCGGGAGCGTTTTTGTAATCATAAATCTCTTCTTATCTGTTTGTATTAATTCATCATGCCTGTTTAAGACTGCTGATAAAAGTTTGGTTTTGCTATGTTTTTGTGAAAAGCGTTGAGTTGAGTTTTTTGAACTTACTATATTTGTATAAGTTTTAATTTTGATGAAATTGTTCTGGCCTAAGAAGATAACGCAGTCTGTGTAAGATACAAGCACCAAGATTTTTACTGTTTTTAACTTCGCTGAGCCTATTTTTTGTTGACTCTTCAAGAGTGGAATGGCTGAAGAATGGTCATTGGTATTTTGCCTTTTAGTTGTAAAGATGAATAAAGGCTTGCTAAAGACCAAACTGATAAAGCGATTAATTTATCTGTAGAAATCTATTTCTGGCAAGTAAATGGAAAAAGAAGAAATAGGAAGCACTCAAATGAAGTCGGTACTTTGTCATCAAGCAAAATTACAAGTGGTGGACCAACCGAACTTAACGCCTGCAAAAGGGCAGGTGTTATTGGAAGTGGTGCGATGTGGAATTTGTGGCTCTGATTTACATATGCAGCATCACTGCGACCACATGCATGATCTGGCGGCACGTGTCGGGTTTCATGGTTTAGCCAAGTCTACAGATCCGTTTGTACTAGGACATGAGTTCTGTGGCAAGGTTTTAGATTATGGTCCAAAAACACGCCACAAACTTAAAGCCGATACACTTGTTTGTGCAATGCCACTTTTAAATGTAGATCAACATGGTTATTTGTCTACGGGACTTTCTCCAAATGCTTCCGGCGGTTATGCCGAGCAAGTATTGGCTCAATCAAGCTTGATGTTTGAAGTGCCCAATGGTCTAGATGCAGATAGTGCCGCCATGACTGAACCTATGGCGGTTGCATTGCATGCTGTTCGCCGTAGCCGTGTGAAAACCAGTGAGCCTGCTATTGTGATTGGCTGTGGTCCTGTCGGGTTAGGTGTCATATTAATGCTTAAAGCAGCTGGGGTAAAAACCGTAGTTGCCAGCGACTTTTCACCTAACCGCCGTAAGCTTGCTGAGCAATGCGGTGCCGATATTGTGGTAGACCCTAAAGAGACATCACCATTTGCTAACTGGAAAGAATTTGGTTTGCTTGGCAATGTTTCTGATGCCATTAACATGGGCATGGGGCTGTTTGATAAGTTACAAGCGACTCGCTTACCGTGGTGGCATGGGTGGCGCATGATTGATAAGTTAGGCGCTCTGCCAAAACGTCCAGTTATTTTTGAATGTGTAGGCGTACCGGGTGTTTTGCAGCAAATTATTGAAGGTGCACCTTTGTTTTCCCGAATTGTTGGGGTGGGTGTGTGTATGCAAAGTGACAAAATCGAACCCGCACTTGCGATTAATAAAGAGTTAGAAATTCAGTTCGTATTGGGATATACACCGCTTGAGTTTAGAGATGCGCTGCATATGATTGCAGAAGGTAAAGTGAACTGCTCACCGCTCATTACCGGTGTTGTCGGCTTAGAGGGTGTTACGAGTGCATTTGAAGCATTACGTGACCCTGAACAACATGCCAAAATCTTGATTGACCCTAAACTTAGCGGTTCAGATATTCAATTGATGAGTCATTAATTCAAAGTCATTTATGCTTAACTAAAAAGATTGTGATCTCATCAATTACAATCTTTTTTTATGCGTATAGATCGCACAAAGTGACTCAGCTAATTTGAATTGCTCTTTAGTTGTTCTAACTCTTGGTAAATCCACTCAACAAATTTTTGAATAGTCGGTGAGATGTCTTGGCTTGAGTGAATGAGATAGTACTTTCGGCTGCCTTTTAGTTTTTTATTAGAAACAATCACCAGTTCTTTTTTTTGTAGTTCAGATTCAATCAACATTTGCGGAATTAAAGCCATTCCCATGTCATGACTGGCGGCAACGGCAAGCATTGAAAATAACTCATGGCGCTGTCCATCAAAAGGTTTAGGGTGCTGCATGTGATGAGTCAGAAACCATTCTTGCCAAATGCTAGGCCGAGTCGTTTGTTGTAGGAGAGGGATTTTTAATAAATCTTCTGGGCTTAAATCATAGGTATTTTCATTAATCATCACCACATCTGGAAAATACTTTTCGATGAGTCTTGGTGAGCACACAGGTACAATTTCTTCATCCATTAAATAATGTGCTTGTATGCCGGGCCAGTGGTCAATTTGCTGCTGTGTACCCGCAAAAATAGCGGCATCAAAAATATTGTCATTAAATAAAAATGGCTTGGTACTCGTTTCTAAATGAACGGTAATTTCAGGATACTTTTGATTTAAAAGATGAAGTTTAGGTAACAGCCAGCGCGTTGCAAAGGTAGGAACGACGCCTAATTTTAGAGTTCCGCCTAAACCTTTGTGAGAAATCACATCGGCCGTACATTTCTCTAACCCCAATAAATAGGGCTTAATACTTTTGAAATATTGTTGTCCTGCAATGGTCAGCTCAACACCATGTCGAGTACGAATAAATAATTCAACTCCTAAGAAGTCTTCTAACTGCTGAATTTGACGAGAAACTGCACTTTGCGTAATACATAACTCTTGCGCAGCATAGGTATAACTTAGATGTTTTGCTGCACTTTCAAAGCAAATCAGACCCTGAATGGATGGGATACTTCTTCGCATACATAAAATCCTTTTATTTGTCGTCATATTTCAAAACGACATATGACCTAAATGCAGATATTAGAGTTTAGTATAAAAATAAGCCATTTTTAATGAAATACAACGAATTAAATATCTAAATTGAAAATGACTTATTTAAAATATGCTTAAGTCGCATATCTGCATGAACATTTATCGTTTGATTACTGCATTTTTCACGCATAACATCGAGTTAAATAAAGAAGATTAAATCAAGCAGAGGATGCGATGAATCACATGGTGACAACAAAAAAAGCAAAAGTTCAATTTAACTGGCAAGACCCATTTTTAATTGAGCAGCAGCTTACCGAAGATGAGCGCATGATTCGTGATGCGGCTCATGCCTATTGCCAAGAACGACTGCAACCCCGTGTACTTGAACAATTCCGTCATGAAAAAACAGATCCGTCTATTTTTCGTGAAATGGGAGAGCTTGGTTTACTTGGTCCAACCATTCCTGAGCAATATGGCGGCGCGGGTTTAAACTATGTGAGTTATGGTTTGGTTGCGCGTGAAATTGAATATGTCGATTCGGGCTACCGCTCTATGGCGAGCGTGCAAAGCTCATTGGTGATGGTCCCAATTAATGAATTTGGTACCGAAGAACAAAAGCAAAAGTACTTACCTAAACTGGCCACTGGTGAATATATTGGTTGTTTTGGTTTGACCGAACCTGATCATGGCTCAGACCCGGGCAGTATGATTACCCGTGCTAAAAAAGTTGACGGTGGTTACCGTTTAAGTGGCGCAAAAATGTGGATTACCAACAGTCCGATTGCCGATGTATTTGTCGTCTGGGCAAAAGAAGTTTCTGCTGAAGGTAACGTTGGTGATATTCGAGGCTTCATTTTAGAAAAGGGCTGGGAAGGTTTATCTGCGCCAGCAATCCATGGCAAGGTCGGTTTACGTGCATCGATTACGGGTGAAATTGTAATGGATAACGTATTTATACCTGAAGAGAACGCATTCCCTGAAATTCGAGGTTTAAAAGGCCCATTTACCTGTCTAAATAGCGCCCGTTATGGTATTGCATGGGGCGCAATGGGAGCTGCCGAGTTCTGCTGGTATACTGCCCATCAATACACCATGGACCGCAAACAATTTGGCCGTCCGTTGGCTGCAAATCAGTTGATTCAAAAGAAACTGGCAGATATGCAAACTGAAATTGCGTTGGGTCTGCAAGTGGCGTTACGTTTCGGTCGTATGAAAGATGAAGGCATTGCTTCAGTTGAAGGTACGTCTTTAATTAAGCGCAATAACTGTGGGAAAGCGCTTGATATTGCTCGCATGGCACGTGACATGATGGGTGGAAATGGCATTAGTGACGAATTCGGCGTAGCACGCCATTTGGTTAACCTTGAAGTCGTAAATACCTATGAAGGTACACATGATGTTCATGCTTTAATTTTAGGCCGCGCACAAACAGGCATTGCCGCATTTAGTAACTAACTCATTCATTTTTAAAAGATCGAGGTGTTCTTTCGAGAGCACCTTTAGGGATTTTTACGCAAAAATTTATGGAAAATGACAAGATTCATCGTAAGGATACTCATGTAAAGATGCGCCTCTGTGTACTTAAAACCAAATGTAAAATGATGAAAATATAAAAGATTAAGTCATACAGAAAACATAAGTAGGCTACCGATGACTCATTTGGGAAAATGAGGAACTAAAGATGAACAATGACGTTCAAGTAATATCGAAAGAGTTAAGAACTACATTTCCAAGTAACCTTGGAACATATGAAAAGATTGGACCAAATACATGGAAATGGGCGTTGTTATTTGCCTATTTTGCAATGGTGGTCGATGGCATTGATATTATGCTGCTGTCTTATAGCTTGACCAGTTTAAAGGCAGAGTTTGGTTTAAGTACCTTTCAAGCAGGTGCTTTAGGCAGTGCTTCTTTGGCTGGGATGGGTATTGGCGGTATTTTGGGTGGTTGGGCATGTGATAAGTTTGGTCGTGTACGAACGATTGCTAACTCGGTAACCTTCTTTTCGGTAGCGACCTGTTTATTGGGTTTTACGCAAAGCTTCGAGCAATTTATGGCTTTACGTTTTATTGGTGCTTTAGGAATTGGAGCACTCTATATGGCATGTAATACCTTAATGGCTGAATATGTGCCAACCACTTACCGTACAACGGTCTTGGGTACGCTACAGACGGGTCAGACCGTAGGTTATATTGCGGCAACATTATTAGCAGGGGCGATTATTCCAGATCATGGCTGGCGCGTTTTATTCTTCCTGACTGTAGTACCTGCTTTCGTCAATATTTTCCTACAACGATTTGTGCCGGAGCCAAAATCTTGGCAGCTCACCAAAATTGAAAGCTTGCAAGGCAACAAACAGCCTAAAGAAATAGCTGTAGCTGAAAAGCCCAAGAGTGGCAGTATCTACAAACAAATTTTTAATAACTTTAAGCACCGTAAAATGTTTTTGTTGTGGATGACCACAGCATTCTTCTTGCAGTTCGGTTATTACGGCATTAACAACTGGATGCCAAGTTATTTAGAAACAGAAGTGCATATGAACTTTAAAAACTTAACCAGTTATATGGTGGGTTCATATACCGCAATGATTTTAGGCAAAATTTTAGCAGGGTATCTTGCTGACAAATTTAATCGCCGTGCTGTTTTTGTGTTTGGCACAATTGCCAGTGCTGTGTTTTTGCCAATCATTATTTTCTTCAATACCCCGGACAATATTTTGTATTTATTAATCACTTTTGGCTTCTTATATGGCATTCCATACGGTGTGAATGCGACTTATATGGCTGAAAGTTTTTCAACTGATGTGCGCGGAACAGCCATTGGCGGTGCTTATAACATTGGTCGTGTCGGGGCAGCGATTGCACCAGCTACCATTGGTTTCTTGGCATCGGGCGGTACGTTTACCATGGCCTTTATTGTGATGGGCGCTGCGTATTTTGTTGCAGGTGTATTGCCGGGCTTATTTATTAAAGATCGTCAGTACGATCCGCAAAAACAATCATAAACAATGACAAGAAGGTGTGTTGAGTACCTTCTAAAAAGATAAGGGTATCGTTATGGGTGCATTACAAGGAATTCGGGTTTTAGATTTAAGTCGTGTGCTTGCAGGGCCTTGGTGCGGACAGATCTTGGCAGACCTTGGCGCGGAAGTCATTAAAATTGAACGTCCTCGAGTCGGTGATGACACCCGTATGTGGGGGCCACCATGGATGCCCGATCAAGATGGAAACATGACTCGTGAATCTGGTTATTTTCAGTGTACTAACCGCAATAAATATTCGGTTGCAGTGGACATTACCACACCTGAAGGTCAGGCTTTAATTTATGAAATTGCTAAAACTGCCGATGTCGTTATTGAAAATTACAAAACAGGGTCTTTGGCTAAATATGGCTTGGACTATGCGTCATTAAGCGAGCTCAACCCAAATATTGTTTATTGCTCGATTACCGGTTTTGGACAGGACGGACCTCGTGCAGAAGAACCTGGCTATGATTTCATTATTCAAGGGATGTCCGGCTTAATGAGCATTACCGGTGAACCTGATGATGTGGCAGGCGGTGGTGCACAAAAAGTTGGCGTGGCTGTTGTAGATATTCAAACGGGGTTGTATTCCACCATTGCGATTCAAGCTGCCTTGATTGCACGCTCGCACACGGGGCGCGGCCAATATATTGATATGTCACTCCTTGATGTGCAGGTCGCGGCACTGGCAAATCAGGGAATGAACTATTTAGCTTCAGGTAAAGCCCCGCAGCGCATGGGTAATCAACATCCGAGTATTGTGCCGTATCAAACTTTTAAGGCTAAAGATAAAGAATTTATTATTGCGTGTGGTAACGACAAACAGTTTAAAGATTTGTGCATTGCGATTGATTATCCAGAACTGCTCGAAAATGAAAAGTTTGTGCGCAACCAAGACCGCGTCAAGTATCGAAATGAATTGATTCCTTTATTGTCGGAGCACTTTCTGCAGAAAACTGCCAAAGAATGGGTCGACATGATTCATGCCTTAAAAGTACCTGTAGGTGTTATCAACTCTATTGAGGACGCTTTGGCTGAACCACAAATCGTACATCGCAATTTGGTAGTGAATATTCCTCATCGTTTAAATGAAAACTTCCAAACCATTGGCTCACCCATCAAGCTATCTGATACTCCCGTTGAATATCATCATGCACCGCCAGAGCTGGGTGAACATACTGCTCAAATCTTATCGAGATTTAAAACAGCAGAAGAACTGGCCGCGTTAAAGGAAAACGGCATTATTGATGGAAAAATTGCTTAATCAAAATCTCATCTATTCAATTGCAGCTCTAGGGCTGCAATTATAAATTTTGATTGATATTACATAATTGATTAATCGAATTTTTCATGTTTATCGCAAGTGTTTCATCGAAACCATCGACTAAAAAGCGGCTAATTAAGCCTTCAATCACCGTATAGATCAGCTCAGATAAAGCTTCACCATTTGGCATATTACAGTTTGCGACGATGAGTTCTTTAATCCATTGTTTATGGGCTTTTGAAATCGAAATGATGTCTTGATCATCTTGGTTAGATTCTGCGACTGCTCTTACAAATAAACAGCCTTTAAAAAAATCTTGCCTAAACCAGTTGGTGTGCCAATCCAGAATCTTATTGATGGCTTCTAACCCAGTTGCATCTCCCACATAGCCCAAAAGGCTTTGCTTAAACCGTTCATCACGAGCAACGAGCACGGACTTAACCAGTTGATTTTTATTTTTATAGTAGGTGTACATCGTGGTTTTAGAGCAGCCGGATTCATCGCGAATCAGGTCGACGCCAACTCCGACAAAACTATTTTCATTAAATAACTTCTCGGCTGTATCTAATATTTTTAAGGCAGATTTAGACATAAAACTTTTCCAAAAAATAAAATAGTACAGATCTGTACTATTTGGAATTTTATCTATATGCTTTTTAAAAAGCAATGTCTGTTTAAGGAAAAAAACCATGTTCTCGATCTTTTATGGCAAAGAAAAACTGGCTTCATCGCCTACTAAAATTGATATTTTACGAAGTCTTATTGGGGGGACGGTCAGTATTTTTATACTTTTGTGGTTGAGCAAGCTCACACACAATATCTTTATCATGGCACCGTTTGGTGCGACCTGTGTATTGCTCTATACCGTGTCTCAGTCACCTTTGGCGCAGCCGAGAAATATTATATTTGGGCATCTTATTTCGGCTTTTGTAGGTTTGTTTTTTCTAAAATTTGTTGGTGTTTCCATTTTTACAATTGCTTTATCAGTGGGCTGTGCTATTGCACTCATGCAGATTTTTAAATGCGTTCATCCACCTGCTGGGGCCAATCCTTTAGTTATTTTGCTTACCGCAAACACCATATATTACGAGTGGAGTTTCTTAATTTTCCCTGTTTTGGTCGGTGCAGTGTCTTTAGTTTTGGTGGCGATGTTCATTAATAATATTAAAGCGAGTACCAAGTGGCCGATGTATGGCTTAGGAATTTTAAATAGTAAAAAGTAGGGAAGGTATGAAGTATTTTGAGCTTAAAAATAATAAAAGTATTCACTATGCCAAGATAGTGAATACTTTTGAATGAAATTATGACTTCTTGGAAATACGTTCTTCGATGGCAAATTTGAGTAAAGAGGCACTGCGGTAAAAACCATGTGCGAACTTTCCAAATGGTATGGTAATGAAGAATGTCATGACTGTAGCTAAATGGAAAATCAGTAAAAGTGCCATGTAAGGGGTATTGCGAAATGCCATGAGTGCTAGCCCTGAAGCACTAACGATAAGTAGAAGGAAAATAAAGCCTCGATCTACAGGTTTTTGCTCACGGTCACCATGCAACGGATGGCGTTTAAGATTTAAATAGAGTAAGCCAGATGGTCCGACAACTAAGCCGATTCCACCCAAAGTTCCTAAAATGACAGGCAAGCTTAGGTAAGGATAAGGTGCATGTAGGTCAAGAAAATAATGATATAAAGTCGCTACCCCTGTAGCTGCAAAGCAGAGCATAAAGCCATAAAAAGTCAGGTGATGGAACACACGGCGGATTTGTGTGTAACGGTCATCTTGTTCATTACAACCTTTGCCATGCCCACCATCTAAATATTTAAGTGTTAATACATTTTGGGTGGCTTGAACTAGGTCTGGTTTCTCAACTTTGCCGTGAATGACTTTAGAGGTTTGTCGCCAGAATTTGCTAATTCCAATGCCGAGCAGAACAATCGCAACTGTAAAGGTTGCTCCAAACAATAGGGCTAAAAAGTTATGCGGGAAAATCGCATAGAAATTACCTTGGTAGCCTGCAAACAGGTCGATGCCTTTGTACCACACCACAGCTAACATGCAAAAGAAGAAAATAAGTGTTAAAGCCGAGACAAAAGGAATACCTACAGACTTATAAAGTCGACCTAAAGGCTGAGGGGGCGCAAATTCTTGATAAGTTTCTAAACGTACTTGCGCCATCGCTTTTGGAATATTTACACCAAACTCATGTGGTGGGGCATATTGGCAAGCATGTAAACAAGCACCACAGTTATGGCATAAGTTTGCGAGGTAATGAATATCGGCTTGGTTAAACTCAAGGCGTTTGGTCATGGCCGCAAATACAGCACAAAAAGACTCACAGTAACGACAAGCATTACAAATTTGTAGTGCTCTTTGAACTTCTTGCTCATAGTCAGAGAGCTGAACAACTGGAATTAGGGCTTTGCTATTAGCATTCATGTTCAACTCCTTGTGAAAGTGCATAGTGGGCTGCATTTTTTCCGGCAATGCGTCCAAACGTCGTTCCGATCGACATACCAACGCCTGCGGTATAACCCTGACCAAGTACGTTACCTGCCATCATTTCACCTGCGACAAATAGGTTGCGGCTTGGCTTATTGTTAAAACGCACAGCAGCATCGTCTTCGACTTTTAAACCTAAATAGGTAAAGGTAATGCCGGGTTTAAGGGCATAGGCATAGAAAGGTGGTTGATCGAGAGGAACGGCCCAATGAGTTTTGTTGGGAACAATATTTTCGGTGGTGCAGTCATCTAAAACGGTATGGTTAAAGGCGCCTTGCACACAGGCTTGATTAAATTCTTCTACGGTATGGCATAAGGTTTTGACATCTAGCCCGATTTTTTCGGCTAACTCTTGAATGCTATTTGCTTTTACGCCAGCAAATACAGGTGGCATAAAACGACCAATGGCTTTTGAATCAATAATCGAATAAGCAATTTGCTGTGGCTGTTTGGCAACAAGACGGCCCCAAATCGCATAACGTTTTGGCCAGAAATCTTCGCCTTCATCATAAAAACGTTCGGCTTTGTTATTGACCACAATTCCCAAGGAAACGCAGTCAATACGAGTGCATATTCCGCCGTCATATAATGGTGCGCGTGCATCTACAGCGACACAGTGCGATTGCGATGGGTCACCAACAATATCGGCGCCTTGATCTATCATAAATTTAAGCAAGTTACCTTGATTAAAGCGAGTTCCACGAATAATGAAGTTATCGGCAGGCCATTCGCCGTTTTCATTTTGCCCCCATGCTTCTCTTAACCATTCCAGATTTGACTCAAAACCACCTGCGGCCAATACACAGCTTTTGGCTTTAAACACACGGCCATCTTCCGCAATTGCGGCTTCAAAGTGTCCTTGGTTTAACTTTAGATCTTTAATTTTTGTGTTGTATAAAATCTCAATACCAAGTTCTTGGGCACTACGGTAATACGCATTAATAAGAGCTTTACCGCCACCCATAAAAAAGGCATTGGTGCGTGCAACGTGCAAAGCACCCGATAGCGGTGGCTGAAAATTCACACCATGTTGACGCATCCAGTCGCGGCAGGTTGCCGTGCTACGAATGACCAGACGGGCTAAGTGCTCATTGGTTTTGCCCGCAGTCACTTTAAGTAGGTCCTGCCAATATTCTTCTTCGGGGTAGGCATCGACCAATACATCTTGAGGAGCATCATGCATGCAACGGAGGTTACGAGTGTGTTGTGAGTTACCACCACGCCATTCTTTAGGTGCTGCTTCTATGACAAGCACAGAAGCGCCACTTTCTTTTGCTGTGAGCGCGGCACACAGTGCGGCATTCCCACCACCAATTACAATCACATCATGCATGGATTTCTCCCTTTCTCAGCTAAGGCTAATGTAGCTTTAAAAGGGAAAGTGAAGTGAGAGGCTAGGCTTGAATGGGTGTTTAGTAAAAATAAACACTAATGGCTTAAGTGTTTATGAGTTTCGCACCGGGCCAGCGTTTTTCATTAATCAAATTAGTTACACAGGCACGAATTACTACTTTGGTGGCTAAAGTAGCAGGCGAGAGTTCTTCTTCAGAGAGACTAATTAAATAATTAATGCGTTCAATAGCAGGTTCTACAATGCGCAGTAAACATAGGTCTTGCCTTGAGTTTAATGATGCACCCGCAGGTTGAATCGTTGCCATTTCGAGTTGGCTAATACTTTCCATTAATAAGTGCAGCCCATCAATTTCATAGGCCACTTTAAGCTGATGAATTTTCTGTTCGAGCAACAAACGCAGTCCATGTCGTTGACTCGGTAAAATTAGCGGAAGTTCTTTAAGCTGTGAATGGTTAATGGTTTGAGTGTCTATACAGCTTTCAAGATGGTACTGACTCAGCACTTCTTTCGGTGAGATTAAAAACATCTGTTCTTTGACTAAAGGCTGTATGGCCCACTGTGGATCGACATCGTCACTAAAGATAATGGCAACATCGAGCTGTCTTGCATTAACCAAAGCTTTGAGGTCACCCGATAAGCCTTCGATTAAACGGACTTTAATGTCGGGGTAACGGTTTCTCATGAGTTTTAAAAAGTGTGTGCCAATAACAGCCGCAACACTTGGTGAAAAACCGACGGTGACGTGACCACTTAAACGTGAAGAATGCGCAGAGTCTACGGCATGGTCTAAGTGCCTAAGCGCCAGTTGCACTTGTTGAAAAAAAGCTAAGCCCGCAGGGGTAGGAACTGTACCCAAAGCAGTACGTTGTAAAAGGCGAATAGAAAGCTCGCTTTCTAATTTTGAGATTTGCTGGCTTAATGCAGAAGTTCCAATATCGAGATTTTTTGCAGCTTTACCCAAGCTTCCTGACTCGATCACTGCAATAAAATACTTTAATTGTTTGAGTTCCACGGCAAATACTACATTAACCTTTATGGATTAATTCTACACTGGTTTGTCGCTATAGTTTTTACTCTATTGCTTTGAGTAAACTGGCAATAGAGTAAAGGCAACATCACCTCAAGACGCTGCCTTTTAGAGCTTTTATTCTTTAACCTGCTCAAGACCCTGTTCTTCAATAATTTGTGTTGCTTGTGGTGACTTCACAAATTTGATGAGTTCTTTTGCAACTTTTGCATGTTCCGAGTTTTTACCAATGCCCGCTGCAAATACAGTGACTTTTTGGTAAGGCGCAGGAATTGGACCGACTAAATCAACTTGACCATATTGGCCGGTAAAAGGTTTGATTTCACTAATTTGTTGGAACCCAATATCAAACTGACCTTCAGCAATACGTTTTGCAACGCGGTCACCAACCACTTTTTCTGCTTTACCAGCAATCACTTTGTATTCGACAGGTGGGAAGCTTGGGAAAACATCTTTTTCAAGATGCGTACCGCTGGCACTTGCTGAATAGCCGATGTGCTTGGCATTTAATAAAACCTTTTCGAATTTTGCCGCAGAGCTAATATCCGGTTTTTGCGCACCTTTAGGCACAGCCATGCCAATGCTTGAATTCACTAAAGCGCTTTGTGAATTTGGGTCTACATAACCTTTTTCTGCAAGCTTGTTCAGTTCAGGAGCTGCCAGTACCACCATGTCAAAACGTTCACCGCGGTCGAGTCGATTTGGAATTGCAGTTGGCGACGCGCCCATGGATGAACCAGACGAAAGATGAACCGTGTGACCAGTTTGCTTTTCAAATATTGGAATGAGTTTTTCCATAGATGAATAGAAACCGCCTGAGCTAATCACTTCGAGCGTATCTGCGTTAGCAAAAGTTGAGCTTAAGCCTGCACCAGCTAAGCAAATGGTCAGGAAGATAGGGGACTTTTTCATAATGCCTCACTTTAGTTGCGAGAGAGCACAGTACGGAGACTGAAAATCTGCCGTACTGTTCATTAAAATTTCAGATTAAAGTGTGAGTTTTTAAGCGCTGACTTTTGCAGGTTCAGTAATTGCGTCAGGTTTGTTCTGTTTAGAACCGCGACATAGATATAAACTTGAGATGAGGCTACATACCGCAGCAAGCATTAACCAGAAAGCGGGTGTACTTGGGTTGCCTGTGTTTTCCACAAGGTAAGTACACGCCATTGGGGTCATACCACCAAAAATAGCGGCTGCCAGACTGAACGCTAAAGAGAAGCCGACGGTACGCACACGTTTTGGCATTACTTCGGCAAGTGTTGCGACCATGGTGCCGTTGTACATACCAAAGAAGAATGAGAAGTAAGCAAGCGTAATTAGAAGATTTGTAAAACTGATATCGCTGACTAACCAGCTTAAAACTGGATAACTTGTAAAGAGAGCAAGTGTGGTAATACCGACTAAAACAGGGCGACGACCAATTTTGTCTGAAAGTAAGCCCCCCATTGGTAACCAGAAGAAATTAGACAAGCCAACAAACACAGTTGCTAAAAGGCTATCTGTTACTGACATTTCTAAAGTACGTTTTGCATACACTGTGGTGTAAACCGTAATGAAATAGAACGTGGTTGTGGTCATGGCACTCATCATCATGCCCGCAAGTACGATGCGCCAGTTACTCACTAGTGTGCTGAAAATTTCTTTTGAAGATGGATGAGTCTTTTGTGCCTTAAAGTCTTCAGTTTCTTCTAAAGTACGGCGGAACAAGAAGATTAAAGGAATAATCAAACAACCAATTAAGAACGGAATACGCCAGCCCCATTCACCTACTTGAGCATGAGTTAAAATGGTGTTGAGCCAGTAGCCAAGCAATGCTGCAAATACAACAGCAATTTGTTGGCTGCCAGACTGCCAGCTGGTAATAAATCCACGGTTTTTATCTGTTGCAATTTCAGCGAGATAAATCGATACACCGCCAGATTCAACACCGGCCGAGAAGCCTTGTAGTAGACGTCCAATCACCACCAAAATTGGTGCGATAATACCAATGGTTTCGTAACCCGGCACAAAGGTAATAAAGATGGTTCCGATTGCCATAAGGCTTAAAGTTACAATAAGGCCTTTACGTCGACCCACTCGATCTACATAAGCACCTAAAAAAATAGCGCCAAGAGGACGCATAAGAAAGCCCGCAGCAAATACGGTAAATGTCATCATTAACGAAACATATTCATTTTCAGAGTGAAAAAATTTTGCTGCAATATAAGTGGCATAGAAACCAAAAAGAAAAAAATCGTACTGTTCTAAAAAGTTGCCACTCGTTACATTTAATATTTTTTTAAAAGTAGCCCTACGGTTATTCACGACATCCATTGGAGACCTCCTTGGCCTGACAAAATGGAAACATTCACGATTTTCAATGTTTGGACTTAAATCCGCTCATTCAATAAACCTACCTATAAGTGGGCTAGAGAAGAGAATTAGTAAGGTCCTTTACAGAAAATGTGATGCCTTGTTTCCAGTTCAAACTACACATCTATAATTCGATAAACAGAAATCCACTTATCATTCGAAAGAAAATGTAATCTCAAACAGAAGGAGGGAGTGAGAGGGCAAAATTAATTAGGTCTTTAATAAAATTAATGACCCTTTATAGAATAATTTCAGAACACGGCCAAATTTGGTTTTGAATTAGTTCTTTTACACAGGCTTTAATTGCCGACTTTGCAGCGAGTGCAGCAGGTGATAATTCTTCTTCGGCAAGGCTGACTAAATAATTAATACGCTCAACCTCAGGATCAATTAACTTCAATAATTGCAGCTTGTGTTTGTATTCTTGCAAGCAAGCACTTCCGGGCCGAACACTGGCAAGGTCAAGGTGAATCAAGCTGTCCATAAGTAAGTGTAAGCCATCAATTTCATAGACGACATTAAGCTGTCCAATCTTGTGTTCAAGCAACTTTCTTAAGCTATGGCGCTGACGTGGCAACACTAAAGGAATATCACCAATTTGCTGTGACTGAATAACTCCACTTTTGATGCACTCGGCAAGACCGTATTTCTCAAGCACTTCTTTTCGTGCCATTAAGTACATTTGCTCGCGTACCAAGGGTTGTATTGACCACTGCTTATCAATTTCATTAGTAAAAATAATGGCAATATCAAGCTGACGCGAGTTAATCGACTGAATCAGATTGCCCGAAAGTGTTTCCACAATCTCTAGGCGAATGTCTGGATAGCGTTCAGACATTAGTTTCATTAAAGGGATGCCAATTAAAGCGGTAATGGTTGGTGGAAAGCCAAGGCTGACATGGCCTGACAGCCGTGCTGAATGCGCAGCATCTATGGCAAAGTTCACTTGACGCAAAATAAGTTGAGAGTGTTTTAAAAAGGCCAAACCCGCGGGTGTTGGGGTCACACCAAAAGCATTACGCTGCAACAAGCGAATACTTAACTCTTGTTCGAGTTTACTAATCTGCTGACTAATGGCCGAAGCACCCACATCGAGTTTTTGAGCAGCTTTACCAATACTGCCTGATTCAACGACCGTCAAAAAATACTTTATTTGCTTGATTTCCATAATAAATGTATTCGCTCATCATCCTTGATTTGTAGAGGTATGAAGGATTGGGAAATCTATCATGCACTTTAATATTAACAGCAATAAACACAAATGTTTCTTAAAAAAATTGCTCCGCATATTAAAAACTTGAGTACTTTTTATTGTGATTAAAAAGATAATACTCGGGTTGCAGCTACACAAACCCTAATTTTTCAATATGGCATCCATAGTCAAAGATTTGGCGTTTGGAGCTAAGCAGAACTTTAAAAATCTACCTAAAGTGAGGAATCAAAATAAGAAATATCCAGGATGGATTTATGAATTTTGTTGTGAATAAAAAAATATTTATCTTAGGAATAACTTCAATTTGCACAAGCACCTTAAATGCCGCCGCTTTTGATAAAACAGGACAATCCATATCGGCTTTTTTACAACCGGGCAATTATTTTGAAGCAAATTTAGGAATTACAGATACCGATTTAAGTGGTGTAGAGTCGGGCACTAACCCTTCACATCATTCCATTTCAGATATCGCCAACACAGATTATCGACCTACAGCGGCCTTAAAACTTCAGTTGGCGCCGCAGTATTCATTTGGTCTACTTTACGATCAGCCTTTTGGTGCCGACACAGAATATTCTGGTCTGAATGGTTTTGTCGCAACGTCAAAAGACACGGTGATGCTACCCGGCATTACCACCGCAGGGCTTGCCAATGCTACTTCTGGTCAAGTGCCTACAGGAAATGCAAAATCAGAATTTGATATACAGAATTTAAGCTTTATCTTGGGATATCAACCCACAAAAAACTGGAATCTTTATGCGGGGCCAGTCTATCAGACCTTTAAAAGTCAGGTTGAATTAAGAGGCAATGTATTTAGTCTTTACAACGGTTATGACTTTCATACCAAAACTGTAGGTGACTTGGGGTGGCTAGCAGGGCTTGCCTATCAGATTCCTGAAAAAGCTGTGAAAGTGTCATTAACTTACCGCTCAGCCATTACTCACAAAGTAAACGCGACTGAAAATGCTCCACTCATTGAGATGCTAAGCACGCAGCAAGGTCGTGATTTAGTAAATCAGCACCTAGATTATATGATTTCTATTGGACAAATGACCGAGCAGAAAAAAGCTTATTTAAATCGTATTCTTGCCGAGTTACCAAATGTAGAAGAGTCAGGCACAACCAAGTTTAAATCTCCAGATTCAGTCAATTTAGAGTTTCAAACAGGCCTTCGTCAGGGGACTTTATTGTTCGGGAGTGTACGCTGGGTAAATTGGAGTGATCTTGCTCTACAGCCTTACCGCTTTGGTGAAATCTCAAAAGTTGTTGGTGGACTATCTACTCCAAGCCGCCCAGAAGGTTTCAACTTGGTTCGTTACTACGATGACCAATGGTCTCTTAATTTAGGCTTAGGGCAACGCTTTTCACCTAAATGGTTAGGCTCGGTGTCAGTTGGTTGGGACTCGGGAGCAGGTGATAAGGTCTCGACGGGTGGGCCAAGCAAAGGGTATTACAACTTAGGCGTGGGTGCTCAATATAGCCCGACATCGCAATATTTTATTTCAGGTGGTGTGAAGTATTACTGGTTAGGCGATGCAAAAGCTCAGCTTGGCGCACAGGCGGGTAGTGACTATTATGTAGGTGAGTTTAAGGATAATCACTCAGTCAGCTATGGCTTAAAAATTGGATATAAATTTTAAAATTAAATCATACATTTATAAGGTTTTTACTACATGAATAAAATATTCAAAAACAGTCTATTTTTAGGTTTGTCGACTTTTATTGCAGGTTATGGAACGGTTCTGCATGCAGAAGCAAGTCCAACAGCTTTACCTACAGTTTCACAAAAAGCGTTAACGATTATTGATGGGCAAACAGAGTGGTTAAATAAGGTCTATAAAGACATTCATGAACACCCTGAACTCGGGTTTATGGAAACGCGAACCTCTACCATTGTTGCCAAAGAGCTTAAGTCATTAGGTTTTGACGTTAAAACGGGAATAGCCAAAACAGGGGTGGTCGGCATTTTAAAAAACGGTGACGGGCCAACGGTCATGTACCGTGCCGATATGGATGCCAACACAGTTCAAGAAGCCACAGGTTTACCCTACGCAAGTAAAGTAAGGGTAAAACTCGATGATGGAACCGAAACACCTGTAGCACATATGTGTGGTCATGATGCCCATGTGACATGGATGTTGAGTATGGCAAAAACTCTAGTTGCTTTAAAAAAGGAATGGAGTGGAACTATTATTTTAGTCGCGCAACCTGCTGAAGAACCGGTAACGGGGGCAAAAGCTATGGTGAGCGATGGTTTATGGACCAAATATAACTTACCAAAACCTGATTATTTCTTTGCAGTTCACACTACCCCTGCACCTGTGGGAACGATAATTAACGCACCGGGTCCACGAATGGCAGGAACCGATCAACTTGATATTCTATTTAAAGGGGTGGGTGGACATGGGTCACTTCCATATTTAACCAAGAACCCAATTAGCATGGCGGCCAATGCCATTACCCAATATCAAACCATTATGGGTAACGCAGTGAATACTCAGCAACCTGCTGCTTTATCTATTGGTTCAGTTCAAGCTGGAAACTCAAATAACGTGATTCCTTCAACCGCGTTAGTCAAAATGAATATGCGCTGGTTTGACCCGAAAGTGCGTGAAACCATGTTAAATAATATTAAGCTCATGAGTGAAGGCGCGGCCGAAATGCAGGGGATGGGTAAAGATCAATTACCTACTTTAACGCTCAAAGGTTCAACCAACCCAGTCATTAATAACAAAGAGTTTTCTGCACGTTTAAATGGGCCGTTAAAAGCATTGTTAGGTGATAAGCAAGTTTTAACCGACTTTCCTCCATTTATGGGTTCGGAAGATGTTCATCACCTCTTAGGCGACCAAAAAGACATTCCTTTTAACTTTATGTTTATTGGCGTGGCGGACCCAGTTGTATTTGCCAATGCAGTAAAACAAGGAAAACCTGTGCCTTATATTCCACATAGTCCTAACTATATTGTGGACTTAAAGGCCTTGCCAGTGGGGGCCAAAGTCACAACGGTTTCCATGTTAGAGCTGCTCACTAAAAAGTGAACTGACCATAAAAAAGATGCATTCATATGCATCTTTTTTTGCTTAAAGTTTTAAAAAATTAAGAGCAAGCCAGATGTTTTTCTCGATAGTGGACGGGCGATAAATTGGTCCAGCGACGGAACGCACGTGTAAAGCTACTCACGTCGGTAAAGCCAAGAATATAAGCAATTTCAGTAATATTATGGCTTGAGTTTTTAATATACGACAAAGCCAGTTCATGCCGAGTTTGATCAAGTAGCTCACTATAAGACGTGTTTTCTGCGGAGAGTTTCCTTTGCAAGCTACGAATACTTAAACCTAAGCTTTTCGCAATTTCTTGCTGTTGAAAATCACCCGTCGATAATTTTTCAATAAGTTTCACTTTCACCCGTGCCAATATATTTTCTTTATCAAACCGAGCCAGATAACGATTAATAATCTCATCATATTCTTGAGTGAGGGTTGGATTTGCACCTTCTAGTGGCTGTTCAATGGTGGCTGTATCAAACACAATCATGTCTTTGGGTGCATTAAACACGATCGGGGCTTTTAAAATACTTTTAAACGTTTCCAGATCTTCCGGTTCCGAACGCCTTAACTCAATGCGTAACGGTGAAAAAACAGATCCCTGTAATGCACGGCTTGAGCGAATAAAAACGGAAATAAAAGCATCTATTGATTCGGGTTGAACTTCGTCCGGAACATGAATAACGAAATAATGATTTTTGCCATCTCCATAAAATTCGAGTTCAGGAATGTCCGTTACCACACGAAAATAACGAATAATTCTTAAGAACATTTCTTTTAAGGTGGTGCTGGTAATCAGTGAATGCCCTAACACATGAAAAGTATTTTGATTTGCTTGGTTGGCAACTTTAAGGCCAAAACATGAATCTTGAGTTTTCTGAACTGCTAGTTTCCATAAATTTGCTGTTTGTTTTAATGAATAACGTGCATCAGGATTACCGAGAGCCTGAATATCTAAACCTGCTTGTTCTAATAAAGGTTGACTATCAACACCGGCTTTTTCGAGCGCTTTTTGAATCGCTTTCACCCAGCTAGCCAGTGCCGTTGCTGTCTGTGGCATGTTATGTCCTATAACTTGTGACTCATATTCCTGTGAACAGTATAAAAGATTTCAAAACTAAAAAATCTTTTGTTTGTTTTGAATCTTTCTATTTTGGCATCCATAGCCAATAGATTGGCGTTTCGAGCTAAGCACACCTAAAGCGATCTAAATAAAGTAGGGACATGAAAAAACTGAGGAATAACGGATGACCTACATTTATAAAAATCCTGCCGGAATGACCGATAGCGAAAAAACAGAGCATATTAAAAAAGTAGTAACCGCAGAAGGTGTGGCTTTACGCAAACGCCATCCTATTTTGAACCATCAAAATGCCATTGGAGCGATGATTTTATTGATATCTTTGGTGGGTATGATTACGGCTGCCATGCTCTATATCAATCATCAACTTTCAGCTTGGTTTGCAATTCCGATTATTGCTTTTTTTGCATCGCTCACCCATGAGTTAGAGCACGATTTAATTCACTGGATGTATTTTAGAAAGAAACCATGGGCACATCATTTAATGATGGGATTAGTCTGGTTAGCTCGACCAAGTACTATTAACCCGTGGAAACGTCGCGAACTGCACTTTAACCATCATAAAAACTCGGGTACTGAAGTCGATTTAGAAGAAAGAGCTTTAACCAATGGCGAAAAGTGGAACATACGTCGACTTATCGCGATTGGTGATAATGGTTTTGCAGTTTTACTACGCATTATTGCCTCAAACAATTGGGCGGTTAGAAAAGTCATTTTTAAACGTGCTTTTTTAGCTTATTTCCCGCTTGGCATTATTCACTGGTCACTGTGGTATATCTTTTTAGGATTTCACGCAATTGACGCAGTTTCGGGGTGGGCAAATGCACCAATTGCTTGGTCGGCGACCACTTTAAATATCATGCATGTGATTAATATTTTGACTGTGGTTTGGATTGCACCAAATGTGCTGCGTACCTTCTGCTTGCACTTTGTGACCAGCAATATGCATTACTATGGCGATGTTGAATTGGGCAATGTCATTCAACAAACTCAAGTATTAACGCCGTGGTGGATGATGCCATTCCAATTGTTTTGCTTTAACTTTGGTTCAACGCATGCCATCCATCATTTTGTAGTGAAAGAACCATTTTACATTCGCCAAATGACCGCGCCAGTTGCCCATAAAGTCATGCGTGATATGGGCGTACGGTTTAACGATGTCGGTACTTTTAAAAGAGCAAATCGTTGGAACGTAAATGATTTATCAGAGTCAAAAAGTTAAGAAATAGCTGTTTATCTTACTCAAATGGACTAAGTTCTCTATGAAGAAATTGGTCCATTTATCATAATTTCACTATACAGTTTCTTAAAAATAACTAGCTCTACTGAAACTTGGTAAAAAGCAAAATCACACCTAACACACATAAAATTGAACTAATCACCCTATTAATCTGTACTTGCTTGGCTAACATTTTTTGTCTCAGTAGCTTCATTTGGGGTAAAAGTTCTAAAAGCATTAGTATCATATAAGTGAGAAAAAATTTGATATGGTATCTCATAAAGAGTGCTATCAAAATTGGCTAATAAACCATATTTATTTATATAGCGATAAAGTTTTGAATTATAGAAACCATAAGTTGCAATAATAACTAACTCATCATGACTTATATAGGATTTTAAGAAAGCAATATCTGTTTCTATATTTTTAGGATTTGCTTTTTTATCGATTAAATCTAAAATATTAGTAATTAATTCAAAATATAAGGTTGCTTCAAACAAATTATCAGAACGTTCTGAAGCATCGTGATAGAAACTTTTTATAAAGCTTCTGTAAGCATCCAGTACTTCTGATGGAGTCATTTCATCAGTAATAAATATATTTAAAGTATCTGCACTTCTTAAAATATTTTTACTATAAAAAATAAAACATTCTTGTTTTTTATATGAATGCCCATTATGTGAATCTTTAAAGTAAAATAAATTAATTTTATTAGTTTTTTCATCTAATAATTTGAATAAAAGTGAATAAAAGCTTTGTTGAGCTAATAATTCTGATTGTTGCTTTGTAATATTTCTTTGAGACTCAGCAATTTCATTTGCTTTTGTTATTTCATCTCTTTGTGCAGCTAATTCTTTTCTTTGTTCTTGTAATTCTCTTCGTTGCATAAATAATGAAATTAATAATAGAGCAAAAGCCCAACCACTAAATAAAGTATTTAAAGAACCATACATATCACCATAAGTACCTTATTTTTCACCTATTTTTTGTGCATATGATTTCTTTTCATCATAGGGAAAATCAATGGCGTTATTCTGTTCAAAAGGAACAGTAACTGGTGTTTTTTCTTGATCAATTTCTCGTAAGATATCAGGATAAATTTTCCAGATGTAACCAATTAACACTAGAGCAGCAAATATTGAAAGGATTTCAATATTTTGCCATCTGCGTTCTTTACGTTCAACTTCACTTTCTTCTTTTTTTTTGATCATATCCATCTCTAATAAATAGTAAATAATAGAATTAAACATATAAAATTACCTTTCAATCAGTCATTCAGATAAACTTTCTTATAGGTAAATCATCAATAATTGGCTTAGAGAAGTTTATTAAAAAAACTATAAAGGTTTGTTTCCACCTTTTGATTTTTCGAATAGTTCTAAAATCAATATCTAATTTAACTTTCATAATTTTATAGCACATCACTCGGTTTAATTGGTTTACTTAATAATGCATTAATAGTTTTAATAGCTTCAGTTGTAGCTTTGGTCTGCTCACTTACATTGCTGTTATCACTCTTTTTATCATTATAGAGCTCTTGGCCAAAAAACTTATCAGCCATTTTTATACGCATTTCCCGCCGATCTTTTAGCTCTAAATCTGCTATATAGAATGGTAAAGCAGCCAATTCTGCACTTACAATCTTAGCTTTATACGCGACTTGACGATGTTTTGCTGATTCTCTAGCAAAATACCAACCCGGTGCTGTTAATAAAAGCAGGAAGATTGTTCTTACAAAAAATAAAATACTAATTGGAGATGTTTGAAATTTATTTATTTTAAAATAATTAATTATTCCTTCAATAGTTGGTAATAGAAAATTAATTAATGCAAATATAGCAATTATCAAAAAAACTAAAATTGCATATTTTCTATATTTGTCAGCTAATGCATATTCCGTATTATAAATTTCTGCATAAATTTCTTTGGTATGATCATTATAATTTTGTTCGGTATAAATCTTAAAATTGGAATTGTTAATTTTAAATTCTTCAAGAAGACCTTCCATTTGCTTTGATTTATCTAATGTTTTTTTTAATTCTTCATTAACTCTATTAATTTCATTTTCTATCTTCTTTGACTCAATTGCATTGTCATAAATAAGTTTAATACTTTTAAACTCTGGAGTCATTGATAAATAAAGACTAGTAGTTTCTATACGAGCAAATCTTTTACTCTGTTTAACACTTAAAAACTCACTAATTTCTTTTTGAATTTTGATAATAGAGGGTAGGTCTTCCTCATCCCTTAATATTTTTGTATCAAATATATTTGATGTAAATGGTAAAATTCTATTTAACCTTATACACCAGTCTTCCAACTTAAGATTAGTGATTTCTGTCGGTTGAAAAAACAGTGGAATTTGACTGATGTTATAAGCAGTATCATCAAAAATTTTATATAAAGTATGAGATTCAGAACTCTGAGATTCTATTTCTTCTTCTCCATATGCCATATTTCTTAAAATTAGAAAAGTTTTATAAAGTTCTAGAATACAACTTTTATATTTAATGGGTTCTATATTTTTATTTGGATTTTCAAAAGAAAAGTTTTCATCAGGCATTTTATTGAATTCCAAGTTCTAAATTAAAAGTTCTATTATAATATAGACTTAACCGCACACCATCGACAATGTGGAGAAGCACAGCAAAATCGGTGACAGAGGTGGTGATCCCTTTAATTCAAAAAACAGCATAAAATATCTGTTTTAAAGCGGCTTTTTTGCCTAAAAAGTCTGATCGACTATATTTATTATGGCAGATCGGGCAGGGCAGCTTTTAGCTGGATGTTATATTCTGCCGAAATGACTTTGCTTGGGGAGAGCATATTTATAGCGAGAAAATTGCCGATGAATATATCGCTCTAGTTCAAGCAACCAAGCCATCGGAAACCAACGACGTACTCATTTCGACTTCTAGACCGAATTTTTTTAAAAGCATGAGTCGTATTACTGAATTAAAGCAGAGTTTGAAAGGGTACACCAAAGTTGAACTCGAGCATTTTTATTTATGTTTAGAAGGTTGTTTGGCTGGACTTGGCGCGACAGTCATCTCAATTTATATGATTGAAAAAGAGCTTGAGTGGAACGTACTGCAAAAAATTTCACCTGTTGTGCAAGATAATTCAGCCTATTTTTTACTTTCTCATAGTGCTTTTGAGGAGGATTCACGCAAAACCATATTTTTAGAATGGCTAAAAGCAGAGATGAATGAGAGTCAGCATAATTTACTTTAGTTTGATTCTTTTTAACTTGAATTTTTACTATTAAGTATTTGAAAGTGATAGTTAATATTTAAAATTATTAAGGTACAGTATGAGCACCGTATATTGAATTTCTGTTGTCTAAAATTCCCAAAGATGAAAAATATTTAACTTCATACTTATTTATTAAACCCTAAACATGAATTTCACTCAGTTTGTAATGAGACTAAATCATTTTTATTCATGTTGTGATTGCGGTATAAATCTATTCATGCTCTGAAGCGCTCCAGTTATTCACTTTGATAAGACCATAAGGCACAAATCTGACCAGTCTGGAAAGTTTAAAAAGAGCAAAAGATTTTTTAGGTTTATCTCAGAAATTAGGGTACTGATCACAATGAGTAAAGAATTTACATTTACGATTAAGAGTATTTGTTTCGATGAGAACTATCGTCCAGCAGACAATACACGTATTACAACCAACTTTGCTAACTTGGCAAGAGGGATGAGCCGCGAAGAAAATTTGCGCAATACATTGCAGATGATCGACAATCGTTTCAATGCCTTAGCTCATTGGGACAACCCTAAAGGCGACCGCTATGGCGTTGAACTTGAAATCATTTCAGTTGAAATGAACATTGATGCCGAAAACCGTGCAAGCGGACTTCCTCTCATCGAAATATTAAAAACCAATATTGTTGATAAAAAGACCAATGAACGCATCGAAGGGATTGTAGGTAACAACTTCTCGTCTTATGTACGTGACTATGACTTTAGTGTGCTGTTGTTAGATCACAACAAAAACAAGTCGACTTTTAGCACGCCAGAAAAGTTTGGTGAATTGCACGGTAACTTGTTTAAGAGCTTTATTAACTCTCAAACTTATAAAGCCAACTTTAAAAAGGCACCAGTGATTTGCTTAAGCGTTTCGACGACTAAAGAGTACCACCGTACTGAAAACGAACATCCTGTTTTAGGCGTGGAATACAAGCAAGAAGACTATTCATTAACTGATGAATATTTCCAAAAAATGGGCTTAAAAGTTCGCTACTTCATGCCGCCAAATAGCGTTGCGCCGTTAGCATTTTACTTTACTGGCGATTTGCTTAGCGATTACACCAACCTTGAGTTGATTAGTACCATCAGTACGATGGAAACCTTCCAAAAGATTTACCGTCCTGAAATTTATAACGCAAATTCAGTGGCTGGAAAATCTTATCAACCAAGCTTGAAACACGAAGATTATTCACTTACTCGAATTGTGTATGACCGTGAAGAACGTAGCCGTCTGGCTATTGAGCAGGGAAAGTTTGTTGAAGAGCAATTTATCAAACCATACCAAGCGATTCTTGAGCAGTGGTCTGCTAATTACGCTCCTAATTAATCAACATACGGGTCATTGATCATGAAAAAATTATTACCAACTTCAACTGCTGGCAGCTTACCAAAACCATCTTGGCTTGCAGAACCTGAAAAGCTTTGGTCGCCTTGGAAACTTGAAAACGAAGGCTTAGCCGAAGGGAAAAAAGACGCGTTACGTTTGGCTTTGCACGAGCAACAACTTGCAGGCATCGACATTGTGAGCGATGGTGAACAAACCCGCCAACACTTTGTGACTACGTTTATTGAACACTTAAATGGCGTAGATTTTGAGAAGCGCGAAACAGTTCGTATTCGTGACCGTTACGATGCAAGCGTGCCATCTGTGGTCGGTGCGGTGTCTCGTCAAAAGCCTGTGTTTGTTGAAGATGCTAAGTTTTTACGTCAGCAAACTGATCAACCAATTAAGTGGGCATTACCTGGCCCAATGACCATGATTGATACGCTTTACGATGGTCACTACAAGAGCCGTGAAAAACTTGCTTGGGAATTTGCAAAAATCTTGAACCAAGAAGCGCGTGAGCTAGAAGCTGCTGGTGTAGATATTATTCAGTTTGACGAACCTGCATTTAACGTCTTCTTTGACGAAGTAAATGACTGGGGCATCGCGACTTTAGAACGTGCAATTGAAGGTCTAAAATGTGAAACTGCGGTCCACATTTGCTACGGTTACGGCATTAAAGCCAACACTGACTGGAAAAAAACACTCGGTTCAGAATGGCGCCAGTACGAAGAAGCTTTCCCGAAACTTCAAACGTCTAACATTGATATCATCTCGTTAGAATGTCACAACTCACATGTGCCTATCGATTTACTCGAACTTATTCGCGGTAAAAAAGTGATGGTCGGCGCAATTGATGTTGCATCTAACCAGATCGAAACACCAGAAGAAGTGGCTAACACATTGCGTAAAGCACTTCAGTTTGTAGATGCTGACAAGCTTTACCCTTGCACAAACTGCGGTATGGCGCCTCTATCACGTGAAGTGGCACGCGGCAAGTTAAATGCTTTAAGTGCAGGTGCAGAAATCGTTCGCCGAGAACTGACTGGTTATGATCTTACTGCTTAATATTTACCAATAAGTGGTATAAAGGGTTACTTTTTTGATGACAGTTGATAATCAAACAAGTAACCCTCATTTTACTTACTACATGTCGCTCTAATTAGATCGCATGTCGATAGTACCTTCCTGATGGAGTTGGGCGGTATAGCAAACACACAGGACAAGGTACGGTTCAATTTAGGAATAATGTCATGGTTCAAGCAACAGACTTTAGAAATGCAATGTCTTTACTCACAAGTGCGGTTAGTGTTGTGACTACGGCAGGCATGTCTGGCCGTTTTGGATTTACTGCCTCTGCTGTTTGTAGTGTGACTGACACACCTCCGACATTATTGGTGTGTATGAACCAATCTGCGAGTTCACATGCACATTTCCTAGATAACAAAATCTTAACTGTGAATGTTTTAGGCGCACAGCACGAACATATTTCAAAAGCATTTTCATCTAAGCTCACGCCAGAAGAGCGCTTTAAACATGGCGCATGGATAGAGTTAGAAACGGGTTCACCTGTGTTGGACGATGCTTTGGTGAGTTTCGATTGTGAGATTGAGCAAATTCAACAAGTCGGCACACACACGATTTTTATATGTCCGATTGTGGCGATTAAACAAAGCCAACATGACCAAAGTTTGGTTTATTTTAACCGTGCTTATCACCAAGTGGGGCAGACAGAGATTGTCTAATCTCACTCGTTTTGTTGTTTCTGAAATGGTGAAATGAGGGCCTAGGAACAAGCCTATTTACAGGTTGTTTCACCAGGTTCCGGTTCTCGAATTTCTAGCTTATTGTTATGTTCTACTACACAAATACGTGTATCAAAAGTTTTGAAGATATCCAAAGTAATGTCATAAACCACATTTTTTTCAAACTCTTTTAGAGGAATTTTTACACAATCTTTTTCTTCTATTGGCAAAGGAACATTGGAATATTCTTTCTCATAAGTGCTTTTGAAGCCGTTTGTATAGTCAACCTTCCCCATAAAAATCAAAAATTTATTATCAAAAGAATAATTCGTTTTTTTAGGGTTATTGGTAAAGGCACATACATAATCCTGATGTAGTGTAACTTCTAATGGAAGAGGGCCTTGGCTACAACCATTCAATAAACACCCAGTTGTTAATAATAAAATGGACTTTGAAGATAGTCTTATCATTTATGATCTCGTAAAGTAGTATAAAAATGATCAAAATCAAAAAGTAAAAAATTATAAGTATTAGCTTACTGTATTTAACTCTTTTTAAAAAATATATAAATACAATTAAATATAATATCTTAAATAATAATTAAGTTAATCTAATGAAAAATAATAAGAAATTTAATCACTTGGCATAAAAGCTACATTGACACTTCTAAACTCTCAGATTATCCTTTGCGTGCTGGCCACATTGCCAGCCGGTTTTAGCAGACCGCATAGTAAGAGCATCAGATTATTCCTTCTGAGGAGTAGTCTCATGTGTATCAATCGTCCCTCGCTCGTTGCGGTAGGACGAGTGAGGGACACCTCCGGGTGTGCTGATTTCTTACTATCAGTCTGCTAACCCTTGCTCGTTCTGCCACCATAATTCTCTAATGCTTTGGCAGAACTCCCAAAATTAGGAGTTGGCTATGCACATCCATTATTTCTTGGCCTTGAGCGCCAAAGGCTATAACGACACAGCTTAAAAATTTAAAGCAGCTTGAACGCCATAAGGTTTTCAGGCTTTAAGTCTTTTTTACTTAAAACTTAGCAATAACAAAACTTGAGATGTGCCAAGCACTGTCTTATGGCTTTGCTGTGCCTTTTTTTCTCCCAAAAAGGGCACAGGCTTTTTATCTCATTTAGAAACAACAAGAATTTATAACGGTAAAACGATGCCAACTTTAGAAATATCTTCCAAAAAATTACAGGTTGTTCAAACCGCTATCCAACTTTTTACCACGCATGGATTTCATAATGCAGGCGTAGACCTGATTATCAAAAAATCCAAAATTCAAAAAGCCACGTTTTATAACTACTTTCACTCGAAAGAACGCCTTGTTGAAATGTGCCTCATCTTTCAAAAAAGTCGACTCAAAGAAGAAGTTCTGGCAATTGTCTATTCACACCGCTACCCAACCGCAGCCGATAAACTCAAAGAAATTGTGCGTTTACATGTCGATGTAAATAGCCTTTACCACCTTTTGTTTAAAGCCATTTTTGAAATAAAACAGCTTTACCCAAGGGCTTATCGCATGGCAGTTGAATATCGAAAATGGCTGCTTCGAGAGCTTTTTGATTTAGTTTTTAGTCTGGAAACCAATGCATTCAAACCCGATGCCAACATGGTTTTAAACTTGATAGATGGCTTGATGCTACAAGTCTTGAGTTCGAATCGTGTAGATGAACGGGATGTGGTGTTGGAGAAGTTTTGGGGGAGGGGGATAAATAACAAGATAGTATATGGTGGCTACAATTAAGGTTATTCAATAAGATTTTATTTTTATGCTAATATTTCTCTGCTAAGGGTATATAAAATATATTTGTATATTATTTTGTGGGTTAATGTGAAATTCGTTATTTTGGTCAGGATATATTAATAATGAAATTATTTATAAAAATTATTTTATCATTATTAGCTGTTTTTCTTATTCTATTAGTTGTAACTTCATCTTTTAATCTGCAATCAAAAGTTTTTAAATTATTACATCCTGACTGGGTTGAATTAGAAGATTATGAAATTTTAGATTATAACGTTTATTGTAAAAGAAAATATTGGCGACGAGGAATGGATAGAAGTGCACGCGGAGATATAAAGTATCAATATATATATCAAAATAAATTTTATAAAGCAGAAGAAAAAGATTTTTTAGTTGTATATAGATTGATAATTTCGGAGAATTGTGATGAGATGAAAGACCAAAACATATCTATATTTAATGAGATAAAGAAAAATAATGAAATAAAAATTTTTATTTCACCAGACACAAAGAAATCGAAAATATTAATAATAAAAAAAGGTTTATCATTTAGAAATTCTTGGATGATAAATCTTATATTAGAAATCCAATTAATAATTTTGGTCTTAATCGGTTTAATTATATATCTGACTGTCACTTCTAAAAAATAATAGAGGACTAATTTACATGTTAATAGTATATAATTATCCGTCATTTGCTAAAAATTAATCTATTATAGTTTTGAGTTATGAATAAATTTTTCTATAGCGGCCTCTATGTTGTGCTGTTTTTACTTGTTGTAATATTTTTTTGTACAAGCATTCCTGCTGCTAAGTTAAAAATCTTTAATGTAACTCATCCAAATTGGATACAGCTAGAAAAATTTCAGATCTTAAATTATGAAATTAAGTGTTCAAGTCCTTGGGGGCGAGGCGGGGACAAAATGGCAAATCTAGCTGTGTCATATCAATATAATTATGGAAATAAAAGCTATTTTCAACAAGACCAAGTTTTTTATAGAATATATAAAACATATATTTTTGAAGGTTGTGATTCTTTTAAAGAAAAAAATAAACAGCTTTTTAATAGAGCTGTAAAAGATCAGACAATAAAATTATTCATAAATGAGAACTCCCCCAATAAAGCTAAGTTATTTCTTACGAATAAAGAATTTAACTATAGATTATCTTGGTTAAGTATTTTCTTTTCAGAAATACAAGGAATTCTATTAACCTTACTTGCGATTGTTACTCTTTATAGTATTTATATGTTATTTAATAGAAGATAACCTTTCTAATGCTTGATCTGCCTCAGGGATATGGTTTTTTGAAGCTTCCATATACCAAAATTTAGCCTTTTCCAAATCAGGGAAAATATTTTCATACATATAAGCTAAATTATATTGTGCTTGAGGAAAGCCTTGCTGAGCTGCTTTAGAAAAATACTCTAAAGCTTTCTTATTGTCTTGGGTAACCCCTTCACCGTCTGCATACATATTACCTAAATTATAGGATGCTTGAGGAAGATTTTGCTGTGCTGCTTTTGAGAAAAGTTCTAAAGCTTTCGTATTATTTTGTGGGACACCATCTCCATTTGCATAAGCATTACCTAAATTATATTGAGCCTTAGCGTAACCTTGTTCAGTTGATAATTCATAAAGCTGTAGGGCTTTTTTTCTATCTTTTTGAATATAAAGACCCTTATCATACATGAGGCCAAGATTATATTGAGCTGCTGCTAATTTTTGGTTAGCTGCACTATCAAAATATTTAAAAGCTTTTTGATAATCTTGGGTTGTTCCTAGACCTTCGAAATACATTCCCCCCAGATCATTTTGTGCTTCAGCTAATCCTTGATCAGATGCTTTTTGAAATAATTCTAAAGCTTTTTGATAATTCTGCTTAACATCTTTACCTAAAAAATATTTTTGTCCTTCCTCATATAATCTCAGAGCTTCTGAAGGTTTTTCTTGTACAAGATTTTGTGACGAGGGTTGCTTGGCACATCCAGATAGTAAAAAACTATTAGATAAAATTAAACACCCAGCAATAATCAATAATTTCGATTTCATCTTTAGTCCAGATTAATAGTTAATCAGCTCCTATTATGTGCCATTCTAACATAGGATCTTTTTCAAGCTGTCTTTGTCTTTCCGCTTCAGCAGTTGCTTTTTCTTGTGCTTCCATTAAGTCTGCTGCATCTGCTAACCCATTAACAATAGTCACTGCCGCTTGAGATTCACCAAGTTTTTGTCCAACTTTTGATCCGCCTATAGCTTTACCAGTAGCATCCCCAACTTTGTTTCCGATATAAAATAATGCTCCAAAACATGATGCACCAACAAGCGCTGCCTTTTGTGGAGAACCTTTTGCTAATTTGGGACATACTTTACCAGCTATTGCTAATCCACGATTACCCACATAAGTTGAACCAGTCATGGTTGCTGCTTTCACAACTAATCCTTTAGAATCACGTTCTCTGGTTAATATTCCAATTTCTGCAATATCTCCTGCTTTTCCTAGCCTTCCGCCTATTTTGTCAAACTTTTTTGCTACTTCGCCCACATTGGATACACTTGTGTTAGGGTTTCCTCGAAATACCTTATTTCCTACATTATCAGGTTTATAAAAATACATACGCGCATTGGTAGACTTTTTAATACGTTCTAAACTAAACGGAGGAGTATTTTTCGAATGTAGAAGTCCCCAAGCAAAGTTATTTTTCTCTATAAGTTTAGTTGAATTAGTTAACACGCCAATATACGTTGAAGTATCTTGTGCTGTACTCGCTGCTTCTTTTTGGCTTGGCGAGAATAAATAAACAGGTCTGCCATTCTGATTTACTTTTTGATTTCCATCACTCATGATTCAATTTTCCTATATAGTTTATTCTGAATAATTACTTCTTAAATAATCGCCTTTTTCTTCTGTTTCAGGCAATAATTCGATTTCTTTTAATATTTTAGGACTAATTAAAATAATTTCTCGAACAAAATTATTTTCAATACGCATCATAGGTTTATAGGTTTGATCTATAAAATTTTTAATAGATAAAATAGGAAAGTCATCATTAGGGCTACTAAATTTCGCTTCTCCATTTTGGTCAGTTCGACAAGATGTTATTAATTTATTGTTGTCATTAGTGATTTGGAACTCTAAATTACTTATTGGATTCCCTAAGAAATCTAAGAATTTTATATATGTTTCATCATTCTTAGTTCCACCTAGTTTGTCGATATAATAATGCCAGTCATCACCTCCGATCAGAACTTTAACCTTTTCTTTTTCATTAGATTTGATGCGTCCAGTCCTACCATACTGGTCAAGAAAGCCAGTTTTTACTTGCCCATTTGAATGTAAAACAGAATATTCAATATTAGATATATCAGGGAATAAATTATAAACATCTAATTTATTACTAAAAGGAAGTTGAATATTAGGAATTTCAGGTAAAGAATAGTTAGCTTTTTCACCACCTTTAAAAAGGTGTTGTCCAGCTTTCGGCTCAAATTTTCCTGGTGTAATCAGGGTAATACCATCTTTATTAATAATAATTTGAGAACCACCAGCCATCAATAACCTCAATTTTTATAAAAAAATATTCAGAATTTTGTATGGATATAGCCTAAAATAAATGTATATCAAATGTCTCGTTATTTTACGTAAAATATGACTTTCATCTTAGCTATTCAATTAAACGATAGCATTATCGTTGCAGCTGATAATAAAAGAGTAACTGTAAATGAAACCTTAGATGTTGAACTGTCTACTACACATTACTCGAAGTTATATGCTTGGGAGCAAGGTATTATTACGGGTACGGGTGAATCAAGAGTGGTTCAGCAAACAGTTGATATATTTAAAAATATAGCAAAATCTAAATTAATAACTTTACCTGAATGTCTAGATATTTCTAAGAGAATACGTACCTTGGAATTAGGTCAAAACCTTGATCAGGTTTATAATGGGAAACTACTTTGCTCTAGTTATAGTCAAGAAGGTGCACAATTATATAAAATTGAAAGATTTGATAAAACATCTCAGCATACACTGGAAAAAGTTTCTCCCATGGAGATTATTATCTGGTTGTTTCATCCAAATGTAGATTTGATTGCGGGTAACTTAAATAGCCTATATTTTGACCTTAAAGATTATTCTTATTTTTCAAATCAAGTTGATTGGATCAATTATTATATCAATAGACTTATACCAATTTATCAAAAACAAAGTGAAGTCGATCCATTTATGAGTCAAAGCTTTGATATTTTTTTTCAAACAAAAGATGAGCATTTCTTTGGGCATATACCTAATACACAAAATATTCCTTTAACTTTTCAATAAGTTTTTAAAAAGAATAGCAATATTTTATAGATATAAAAAATTCGAAATAAAGCTGGAATTTTATCGTGGCTATTATCTTAGGCATGGCCATAACATTACTGGCTTGATGCATCACTGGTTTGATAAAAAGTTATACGCGTTTTACGAGAAACTTTCTTCATACTCCATATACCCATCTTCAATTGCAGGAATAATTTCTACAAACTCAAAGTAGAGTACTGTGCAAAATTCAGAGTCTCGAATCGCATTAATCACAAAATAATAATCTTGCAAAGATGTCGTCTCAAACACAAGAATATCACTCGCTTTAGTGCTAAATGCTTCAACGTCATATCACCGAACTTTTGCAGTCGGGTACTTCTCAAAAATAGGTTCGAGCGTTTAGGTTGTTACACACTTCAGCATAATTTTCCCAATAAAAAACACCTTCCAAATACGAAATTTAAAAGGTGCTTTTATAGGGTTTTTATCTTTACGAATAAATTAGACAGTCGGTAAAGCGTGCAATAGTTGATCAGTTAACTGATTTACCGATGTGAAAGAAATCGTGTTAATCAAACTGCCGCCTGTTGGGTCAGGTTCACCAACAGCAATACCTTGATTTGAACCTACCGAGCCGAGAATATTTCCTAAAATTGTATCAATACCAAGGCTGTTATCGTCAGAACTACCATTGTCGATAGAGATTATTCCGTCTAGACCACCTAAGAATCCACCGTCGCCACTGTCAACGCCACCAATAATCGTAGTGATTGAACCCAAGAGACCACCGTTTTCAGTCACAAGGTCATCACCTACAATATGCTGAATAATAGTCGAAGCCGTTGAACCATTAGTAAGCAGTGTATTAATTACACCAGTGAACGAGCCACTCGCACCATCAAGGTCAACGCCTGCAAGGTCAGAAATAGCCTCAAGTGTGCCGTTAACACTATCGCGTGAAGTCTCAAAAAGTAGTTTTCCAAGGTCGGCAAAATCACCTACAGGATGCTCTGCATCTGGGAATACCCCAATAATTGTGTCGGCAATCGTATCAATACCTGTGTTAATCACACCTGTTTTTAGACTCTCTAAATTTTGTAGAACGTCGATACCGCTTTGAATAATACCTGTAATTGGATTATCGCCTAGATCACCACCAATACCGCCAATCCCACCGATAATGCCAGTAATCGGGCTTAGGATGTCGCCATCACCACCAATGCCACCGATAATGCCAGTAATCGGACTTAGAATGTCGCCTGTACCTTCACCACCAATAAATGAGAAAGAGTTGCCTAATACATTAATTGGTGTGGTGATAGGAGCAATAACATCAACATCATCGCCATTACCGTTGCCAATACCGTAATTATGTTCGCCGTTACCTGATGAAATACCATTTAATAAGCCATCACCAGAGCCATTGCCTGAATCACCAGAGCCAATCACACCACCTGAAGTGTTGCCGTTATTAGTTGTGTCGTTGTCATTGACTGTATTTGAAGTAGTTGTCGGTGAAATATTGATAGAGTCGCTCGAAGAGCCACCTATCCCTGATAAAGCATTACCTAAAATGTTCAAGCCACCAGTAAAGGGAAGCGTAAAGTCTGCGTCGTCACCATTTCCGTTACCAATGCCATAGTTATGTTCGCCATTACCAGACGCTGCACCATTAAGTAAACCATCGCCAGAGCCATTACCAGAATCACCAATGAGGCCGCCCGAATTAGCATTATCAATAGTGTCATTATCATTGACTGTGTTAGTCGTTGTGGTTGGTGCAATATTTACCGAGTCACTAGATGAGCTACCAAAGCCTGAAATCGAGTTTCCAGAAAAGTTGAGTACGCCAGTCAGTGGGAATGTGAAGTCTGCATCGTCACCATTTCCGTTACCAATGCCATAGTTATGTTCGCCATTGCCAGAAGCGGCGCCATTGAGTAGGCCGTCACCAGAACCGTTTCCAGAACTTGCGCCTACAAGTGCACCACCGTTATTGCCATTATCAGTCACGTCATTGTCATTAACCGTGTTGGTGCTTGTGGTTGGGGCAGTATTAATCGAACTAGAAGATGAGTTTCCAATGAGCGAGAAAGAGTTACCAGAGAAATTCAAAACACCAGTAATTGGAGCAGTGATATCAGCATCATCACCGTTGCCATTACCAATACCGAAGTTTTGTTCGCCGTTGCCAGAAGCTGCACCGTTTAAAAGACCATCGCCAGAGCCATTTCCTGAGCCACCGCCAATTCCGCCACCGTTGCCATTATCAATAGTGTCGTTGTCATTGACCGTATTTGAAGTCGTTGTTGGGGCTGTGTTGACTGAACTTGATGAAGAATCACCAATTAAAGTAAATGAATTTCCAGATAAGTTCAGAACACCGGTAATTGGGGCAGTAATATCAACATCGTCGCCGTTACCATTGCCAATACCGTAGTTGTGTTCACCATTACCTGAAGCTGGGCCATTGCCCGCGCCATCACCAGAACCATTGCCGGAGCTGCCAAGTGCACTCACGCCACTATCACCATTGCCGTTATCGGTGGTGTCATTGTCATTAACCGTATTTGAAGTAGTGGTTGGTGAGGTATTTACTGAACTAGAAGATGAGTTGCCAATTAAAGTAATTGAATTACCAGAAAGGTTGAGGGGAATAGTAATTGGCGCGGTAATGCTTGCATCGTCAGCAATACCATTTCCGATTCCATAATTATGTTCTCCGTTGCCAGAGGCAATTCCATTGAGCAAGCCATCACCAGAACCATTGCCTGCACCCGAGCCATTACCGTTATCGGTAGTGTCGTTGTCATTGACCGTGTTCGACATGTTGGTTGAAGAATTGTTGACCGAGTTTGAAGATGAATCACCAATTAAAGTGATTGAGTTACCCGCAAGATTAATTGGAATTGAAAGTGGGGCAGTAATGCTTGCGTCATCGGCAATGCCATTACCAATCCCAAAATTTTGTTCGCCGTTACCCGAAGCAATGCCATTTAATAGACCATCACCAGAGCCATTGCCTGCACCGCCACCAACTGTAGAGCCATTACCGTTAATAGTAGTGTCGTTGTCGTTAACATTATTTGAAGTGGTTGTTGGAGAAGTATTGACTGAACTTGAAGATGAGTTGCCTATGAGTGTAATTGAATTACCAGAGAGGTTTAGGGGAATGGTAATTGGGGCAGTAATACTGGCGTCATCACCAATTCCATTTCCAATACCGTAGTTATGTTCTCCATTACCTGAGGCTGCGCCATTTAATAGCCCATCGCCAGAGCCATTACCTAAATTATTGCTTGTGTTACTGTTTTCAGGAAGTGGGATAATATTAGTAATCGAAGATAAAATACTTTTAATAAACATAATCTATTTCCATGTGATTTGTTTGAGACGTTTTTATTACTATTGTTTTATTATGTGCGTTAAACCACATAATTGAGAAAGAGTATTTAATTTTTTACTATTTGGTGTCAAGTTGTGTAATGGGTCACTGCTAATACCGAAAATTTTTAAATATATTCAAAATCAACTAAATAAAAAGTACGATTATTTTTGATAACATTTTTAAACACAAAAGAGAGGTGAGTTAATAAAAAATATTTTAAGAATAAAATAATATATTTATTTATAAAATATAGACTAAATATTATTTATCTTGTTGAAATAAAATAATTTTATTAAATATGGAAGTTATGATTTTTTATAAATTATTGTTTTTTATATTGGTTTTATATTGAGTGTTTAATTTAATAATATTAATTTAAATAATTTTAATGACTTAAATAATAGGGCTGGGCTTTGTAATATTTTTAATTAATTATCTTTTTTAATTTGTAAAATAAACGTATTGATAGGAGCTGTTGTAATAATAATTTGGTATATGTACGCCGTCGGCTGAGATTTCCTTCGTTTAAAAGCTAAATTGGGTCAGCCGGCACCCTAATTTAAAGAATTAAAAAATCTTTTTTAAAACAAGAGAATTTCTATATTTATAAAATATTCTTATATTTATATTGTTTGTTTTTAAAATCATAAAATATATTTTAATGGTTTGAGTGTTAATCTGAATTTATTGAAATTAAATAATTTTAATAATAAAAAAGCCACTCGAATAGAGCGGCTTTTTTGATTTGATAAGCGTCACGTGACACATAAGTTGTCATTGGATGAAATAGAAAATCAAATATTTAGGTATTATCAGTGAAACTTAATGACAACTTCTGCGACATATAAACTGTCATTGTTCAAGTTTAGTGACACATAAGCTGTCATTTTCTGAACAGCTATTAAGATTGGTATAGCGAGAATTGTATAAAATCCATTTATATAGTCTAATCAATACTCAAAGCCATAATAAGAGATAAACAAATTCCTTTGGCAGCCTGCTCAATTTCTAATAGGGAAGGATAACTAGGTGCAATGCGTATATGTCTATCATCAGGATCAATACCATAAGGAAAGGCTGCACCCGCTGGTGTTAAGGTAATGCCTAGTTCCTTTGCTAAGCTAATAGTCTTTTTTGCATATCCTTTAGGAGTTTTTAAATCAATAAAGTAGCCACCTTTAGGGTAAGTCCATGAAGTATCTTCAAGATTTGTTAAATATTTTGTAAATTGAGCAAGAACCATATCAAATTTAGGTTTAAGTATTAGTCGATGCTCCTCCATCAATTTTTCAACAGTATTTTTATCCTTTAAAAAATTTACATGTTGTAGTTGATTTACTTTATTTGGTCCAATACTCCGAATATTAGAATATTTTTGATACCATTTTATATTTTCAATTGAAGAGCAAAGTACAGAAATCCCAGCACCAGCTAAGGTAATTTTTGAAGTAGAGGTAAATTGAATTGGTCTATTTGGATTGCCTGCTTTTGAACATTCATCAATTATATTAATCAAAGAAAACTTCTCTTCGGTAAGATGATGGAAGTGATAAGCATCATCCCAAAATATACGAAAATCATCAGCAGCAGTTTTCATCCGTGCTAATTTTTTAATAATTTCATCAGAATAAATCACACCATTAGGATTACTATATTTAGGTACACACCATATACCTTTTATACTTGAATCTTCTTTTACAAGTTTTTCAATCTTATTTATATCAGGTCCATCATGATTGATTGGAATATTAATCATGTTAATACCAAGGTTTTCACAAATAGAAAAGTGACGGTCATAACCAGGAACAGGACATAGAAAAGAGATTGGTTCTTTTATCCAAGGTTTACCATTAGGAGTTCCATATAACATAGAAAAAATAATACAATCATGCATTAAGGCAAGACTAGAGTTATCACCTACGATAATTTGTTGATAAGGAATATTTAATAAATTTTCAAATAATAATCGGGCATCAAGAATACCTAAGGACTCGCCATAATTTCGAACATCAAGATGATCTATTGATTTGTAATTATCTAGTTTATTCAATAATTTTGTAGATAAATCTAATTGTTCAGATGAGGGTTTTCCTCGTGACATATCAAGTTTTAATCCAAGTTCTTTAAAAGAATTGTATTCTGCTTGGACGGAAAGTTCACTCATAACATTAGACCTTACTAAATAGAAATTAAAAGCAAGTAATACAGTATGCATACTAATAAAAATTAATCTATTTTATATCAAAGCATTGCGTGTTGGTTTTTGTGGCATACAGATCTGTTTACTTTGGCTAAATCTTATGCTGCGAAAAAAAATATGTCAATATTTGTTTATAATAGAATAATTAAAAAATTGATATCTAAATTAAAATTAACTTTCTATTAAAACTTTGAATTTTAGTAGATTAAATTATTCATAATGCAGAATTATGAATAATTTCATTGGTCGTAAAAGCAAATAAAATTAATAATCTCACAATGATAATAATAAAGTGTGATGTAGTTATCTTAATCTAAAAAGTTAAATTACTTATATATTAAGAAGAATTGACATTGGGAAAACAGAAGATTAAGATCGCACAAAAAAAAGGAAACAGATCTGTTTCTTTATGTAGGGAAAATATCAAATGATTGAAAAAAATGAGTTAATGAAAAAAAAATTAGTAATATTTGATTTGGACGGTACTTTAGTAGATACATTAGATGATGTTGTCACATCCTTAAATGAAGCATTAGCAATATATAATTATCAAGGTGTAACAAAAGATTATGTTAAGGGGTATTTAGGATATGGAGGAAATACTTTAGTAAGTTCAATCTTAAAATTTGACGAAAAGCATTTAGTGAATGAAATTAACAATATATATTTAGAGAAATATCAAAAAAATTTATTAAATAATACTATTTTATATCCAGGTGTAATGAATACATTAGATTGTCTTGCAAATTTAGATGTTAAAATGGCAGTTTGTACAAATAAGAAAAGTAATTTTACTTGGGAGATTATAGAAGAATTAAAAATTAAAAAGTATTTTAAAATAATTGTTTCTGGCGATACATTGGAAGATAAAAAGCCATCAGGAATACCACTAAGTCATATTATAAATAAACTTTCTATTGAAAAAACAAACACAGTAATGGTAGGGGATACTGAAATTGACTATAAGTCGGCTATATCGGCAGATGTTGAGTTTATATATGCTAACTATGGATATGGTGAAACTATAAAAACTTTAAATAAAGTAAATAATTTTAAAGAGCTTCTAAACTATTTTAAATAAAAGGAGTAATGTATGCTGAATAAAGAGCAGAAAAGAAGTCAAATTTCATCAGGTCATAGATTAATTGAATTAGCTAAAAAAAATAGGGATAAATTATATACAAGTAATGAGTTTAATGCTAAAGCTATATTTTTATCTGCTGACTTTTGGCTTGAAAATTTTATTCCTCAACTAAAAATTAATATGAGTACAAATATTTCTAATCGTGTGAGTGCAGCTATAGCACGGGCAAGAAAAAATATAAGTTTGTATAATGTTGAGGCCGTTGGTATACCTGAATTAATTGCTGAGGCTCTATTTGATAATAACTGGTATAAGGCTAAAGAAGATAATATTTCAAGAATAGAGGTGCGTGATAAAATATCTAATATACTTGGTAAAAACAAAAAGATACAGTTGTATTTACCAATATTATCGAGAAAGCCATATAGTCCTGTAAAAAATAAAGGTACTTTGCCAGATATTTCAGAATTACATACACTCGCAAGATGTGCTGAAGCTGCTTATACAATTAACTCTTTAAGTCCTACAGGGTGTGAATTTATAATTTTGTCTGATGGCTTTAAATATAATAGGGCTTGTGGTACCCCAGATTCAGAAGTTGAGCTTTATCAATCTGGATTAAATTATTGGATTGATTTATTAGATATAAAAGATGTAGTTAAACTGGAAAATTATGAGAATTGGGTAAATAAAGATTTATCAGATTTATTAAAAAACAAAAGAGAAGAGCATTATAATAATAAGTGTATAGAGTTAAGGAATGAGTTTGATAGTTTTTTTGATTGTAATGATATAGAAAAATCTATGTCTAAAATTTCAGATAGAAGTGATGTTGGTAATCAATTGGAATTTACTTTTTGGTCTATTGTTAGTTCAGTATATTATGAAGAGTTATTTGAGTTAACTGAATGTAAAAATTTAAATTTTAATGAACAATATTATAATGATGATATTCAAAAATTATATACTTTATATTTGACATCATTAGATAAAAATCTGAATTTATATAAATTTCCGAGTTTTATTCTTAACTTGACCGGTTACTTATCTAGTTTAAAAATAAAAGAACTCTTTCAGAGAATGAGGAGTAGAGCTTGGGAATCTGCAATTAAATATGTGGCAATTTCATTAACTGATCGTGAGTTAAACACCTTAGAAGAAGTAAATGAGAATGCAATAAAATTAACAATCCATGGTAAGAAGGGGGAAGTACATTTCTTATCAACTACTAAACAAGATGCTAATATAACAGCTCAACATTGTTGCGGAGGAATTGATTTTAAAAATGGTAGTACAAAGCTATCTTTTAAATATAGATTAGAACGTGAATTAAAAGAAGAGATACCTATTCTTATTGATGATTTAGTTGATAGTAAATTTAATCGTAATAAGTATGGGAATATATTTCTATTAAGTAGAAGAAAACAACCAATTTGCTATGTTTCAAATGGTTTTGATTTTAAAAAAGAATTAATTAATAGTTATAGTTTACGTAGAGACTAATGATGAATATGAATATTGCAACTGATAAAAATATTGTAAGTGAATCAAACTTGCTTAAATTATTTGTGAGTAATTCTAAAGTCAATATTAGTGATATTCCAAATTTTGAAGAAATTTATTTGGATAACACTCATTTAAATATATTTCTTCAGTCATGGAAAAATAATATAGAACGTGATGCTACACTTTTACAACGACAATCATTAAGTGCGCTTACTGATTTACCAGAAGATTCATTATATTATAATTTAGATAAACAAGATTGGCGAAAAGCTGCGCAAATAACTGAAGTATTTAGAAATCCATTATTGTGTAAGAATGCTGGTCGACTAGACTTAAAATTTTTACAAAGAAATATTAGAAAATGGATTATAAGTTCAGATGAGCATTTGAATTTAATTATTGGTTGGGGGCAACCAAAACGTTCTGCTGGAGGTATAAAAAGTATAGGCCCTTATGCAGATTTAGCAGAATTATTTAGTATTTGCAGACTAATTACCATTGTAAAAGCTTTGGAAAATATTGTTGGATGTAATATAACTTTAAAAGTTCTGACTGGGGGAAGCCGATTTTTCTCGGCTCTATTTACTCGGCCTGACATTACTAATAATTATGACATGCAAAGGCAGGCTATAGCTGATCTTTTAGATGAAACAAAAAAAATTGAGTTCATCCCATTTATGGAAGAAGTTGATAATTCAAATAATTATTTAAAATTAAATAGTTGTGATGTGAGAGATATTTCTGATGAACAAATACTAAGTAAACTTAAAACAATTATATTGAATATTGATTGGGAACATTTATTTCATCCAAATGTAAAATATAGATATAAAAAACCTCATAGTATTGAATTGCCTAAATCTTTAGATAAGTGGCTACAAGGAAACTCTATTGAAAATATTAGGAAGTTTATAAGAATTTCAGTTTGTTTCTTAATTACTAATAATTACTATAACGGTTTAAATGAAAATCTTGAAGAGAATTCTATTTTGGATGATATGATTTCTTTTATACATGATGTTTCTTGGGAGTCTACTAAAAAATATATCGCTATTCATGATCTTAATGATTTAAGTGATGAAAATCTAGTCTATGATAATAATTTTAGGCTTACTGTTCATGAAAAAAAAGGATTACGTTCTCTCCCCGCTATTTTGACATTAGGAATTAATGGTGGTAATCAATTATCCCAACATGTAGTAACTTATTTAAATAATAAAGAAGCTATTTTTGGAGCTTATGCAGAGTTTTGGGATAAAGATTTATTTCTTTTTAAATTAAAAAAAGATTGTAATTATGATTTGTTTAATTGGTTAAAAGAATATGAACAGCCATTATTTATTTCATCAATTTCTATGGATGAAGTTCTACCAATTCTAAATAAGGCTTCAAGAGTTTTTAATTAAAGGTAATTATAATATGAATAATATTTCAAAAAATATGATAATTCTCGCTATTGGCCAGGCTTTAACTACTACTGTTGTTTCATTGTTAACATTAGTATCTAGCCTATCAGGAAATTTTCTAGCTCCTTTACCGTCTTTAAGTACTTTGCCCGTTACTGCCACCGTAATTGGCACAATGTGCATGATTTATCCAGCTTCGATAATAATGGGTAAGCTTGGCCGTAAGAATGGTTTTATGTTTAAAGCAAGTATTGGCTTCTTTGGTGGGTTAATATGTTATTTAGCTTTATTCATTCATAATTTTTATATTTTAATTTTGGGTACATTTATTTTAGGTGTTTTTAGCTCTTTTGGGCAATATTATAGATTTGCTGCTATTGAAGTAGCTAAGAATGAAGAAGAAAAACATATAGCTATTTCAGTTGTTACAGGTGCAGGAGTGATAGGAGGAATTGTTGGTCCATTTTTAGGCGGGAGCTATGCACAATCAATTTCAAATACACCTTATGGTGGAGCATTTATCGTTTTATCGGTTGTTTGTATTCTATTGGCGATTTCACAGTTTTGGTTATCGGCAGATCTTGGGAAAATAGCTAATATCACGAACTCTAAAACTGAAAAATTTAAATTAAATCAATCTTTTTATTTGATTACATTGATTTGTGCTATAGGTTTTTCGGTAATGACACTCGTAATGAATGCTGCTCCCATCTCACTTCATCATGATGGATTTAACTTGAGAGATACGGCATTAGTGTTACAGATTCATTTTATCTTAATGTATATACCCTCATTCTTTAACCCTTCCATAATAAAGAGAATTGGTGTCAATGGGTTGATATCGGTAGGAGCTTTTTGTAGCTTGCTAGCAAGTTTACTTTCATTCTATCCTGAACAAACCAAAATTATATATATAGTGGAGCTCGGATTAGCAGGTATTGGTTGGAACTTTATTTTTAATGGTGGTACATTATTGTTAGTTAATACTTATTCACCGAATTTAAAAGTTAAAGCACAAGGAATTAATTCACTTTTTGTCTATTCTGCTAATGTGTTTTCTTCTTTTGGTGCTGGTTTTCTAATTACCCAATACAATTGGAAGGCTGTTAATTCTGTCTGCATTCCACTTTTGATTTTAGTATTGTATTTAATTGCCATAAAAAAGGTTCACAAATTCAAGCTTAATCTATTTTCATGACAAATTAAATCTTCTATTTTTGGGATTAATTGTTCAAAATAATCCTCTTTTAAGAAAAGGAATAGCTTATATGCAAGAAAAAGGGGGGAAAAAGGCTCTTATTATTGATGTTGCGACAGAGCTATTTGGTAAATATGGATATCATGCAGTAGGAGTAGATTGGATAATTAGAGAGGCAGGAATTTCAAAAAAAACCTTATATAACCACTTTAATTCAAAGGAAAATTTAATTATTGAAGTTCTTATAAATCGTGATAAGGAATGCTTTACTTCTTTAAATCAATTACTAATGGACGTAAGTGATCCGTTGATGAAGTTAGAATTGATTTTTAATTGGCACGATGAATGGTTTAATCAGCAAACTTTTACAGGATGTATATTTGCCAAAGCAGCAAGTGAATTCCCCAATAAAGGTGAAGAAATAAATAAAATCGCGACCCAGCAAAAAACGGGTCTAATGAATAGAATTGAGAAGATTCTTGAGGAAATCGTTCTCTCTGAAAAAGCTAAAAGCATTGCCCCGATTGTGATTATGCTTTTGGATGGGGCAACACTTTCAGCTCAAGTGATTGGAAATAAAAATTCTGCGAATGATGCTTGGGAAGTTGTTAAACAGCTTCTCAAATAGCCTTTAAATATTGATATAAGCTATCGTAATAGTCATTACAAGTTTTTAGACGGAAATAAGTACCCAGCAAAATATCATGTTTGACATTATTCGCAGCTACAATGGGTTCGATGACGTTTGTAAGCCATCCTTTAGCATGTTCTACATCAATCTCTGAATGTTCTGAATAATAACGATATAACCTGTCATTCATATTGTAACGTTTACAAGCTTCTTGTACTTTGATATAGGACTGAGGATCAATAATTTCAGTTGCAGCCATAATTCCAAGTAGTAAATAATAATATTTTCTGTTTAAAGAGGCTAACATAAATAGATTATAACCAGCTAATTTTTGCCAAGTATCATGGGGTTCAATTAAAATTTTGTTATCAAGTTCAAAATTTTCGATTAAATCATTGAACATATTGACATGGGTTTCTTTTCGGTTACCTTTACCAGATTCATCCCATAGATTTTTTATCATCTCCATACGCCCTGTCGTGGGTGAGTTGAGTAAAGTAAGAAGTAATAAATCGAAAAAGCGTACATTTAACTCATAGTCACTATTAAAGAAAGCGAATAACTGTCTCTCAGAAGCTTCTTTTGCAAGAAAATTAAATAAAGGATGCTCTGATAGATTCATATTACTGCATAGCGACAGGATTAAATCGGAAATCGTTTCATCCGTATCTTTAGAATTATAAATAAAGTCTAAATTTAAAAAATTAAGCCAGAATTCTTCAATTTTATTTCTTATCTCATAAAAGAATGGCTGGTGCTGATTAATAGCAGCATTGGAAAGAGGGTCACAAATTTGCAAGTTATAGAGTTGATATAATGTTGAATGAATTTCATAGTTAGTACTACTATTTTTGGTTAGAAATGCATCTTCTAACTTTGTTTGAATACTTTCAAGAAGTCTATTTTTAAAATTTGTTGACTCTCTGAGGCAAAGATCAAGATCTTTTTTATTGATTAAATAATTGATAGTTTTATGCAGAGGCGAATGTAGCCAACTAGAAAGAGTTGAAGCATGTGTAGTTGAATCGTTAATCTCAGTTTCTGGAAAATTTTCCATAATAACTCCCTGCAATATAGTTGGCTTTAAAGATATAAAATGAAACCCTCTTTAGTATTAATTTAAGAAGGTCTTTATAGCTATTATTAATAGAAGATTAATCTATTAAATAAGAGGGATTATAACCGATGAAATTAGGGCAATGGCAAATATCATGAATACACTACCACCAATTTTGTTCAGTATTACGAAGCCATTGCTTGCGCCTATTTTTTTTCTCGCTGTTTGAGCAAAAAGTGCATAAACTAAATGAATTAAAATAACTAATATACAAAAAGTTATACCTAAAATTAGAAATTGATGAATAAAAGGCCGATTAACATCAACAAATTGAGGGAAAAGAGCCATAAAAAAAACTATAGGTTTGGGGTTTAATAATGATACGAACATTCCTTCACGAAATCTTTTCCATTTTGAAGGAATATTTGTATTAATAGTTGAATCATCAAGAATTTTCTTTGGCGCAGATTTAAATAATTTAATACCAAGATATATTAGATAAGCTGCTCCAATTACTTTGACAACTGAGAGTGCAAGGGGAGAGGATGTAATAATAATTCCTAAGCTACTAGCAGCTATTATTGCGATAATTCCCATTCCTGCGGAAACACCGAGTATACCGATAAATGAGTTTTTTAATGTATAATGTATTGTATTGGTAAGGGTTAACAAAATGCCTGGCCCTGGGCTAGCAATAGTTAAACTAGCAATAAGAATATATAACATAAGAGGTTGCATTATCTTTTTCCTTGTATAGTTAAGGAGCTTAGCTCCTTAACTTAGTTGTATTTAAACTTTTAAATGTCTATATTCTTGGCCAGTAAAAATTGGACTATTGATTAATAGATCACCTTGATTTTTCGCAACTTCAATATGGAATTTTGTTGGACCTGCATACTCAAAATAGTTACGAGGGATTTCTAGGTCTTTAGCACGTTCTGCATCATATGTACTTTGATCACAGAAGAATCTCATAACAAATGCTGCGCGAGAATCAATAGGTCCTTCGCCTAACATTACGCTCTTATGAATTACATATTTATCAAAAATTAAAGCATCCCCTAACTCAAATTTATCCTCTACTCCAAAGTGATCCAAAATATCTTTCTGAGCAGTATCATTCAAAGGCCCATCACGCCACTGAACAAATTCTTCAAGTTTAGGATCTTCTTTTTTATCAATTTTATTCTGAAGCATTCTAAAAACAGCTGGGTCAATATGGCTATATAAGTATTTACCATTTACGACATTTTTAGGCACATAAGCCATACCACCACGTTGCCCTTCAGGATTAATAGGAGCTAAAGGTGCCCAAATGGTACATCCAAAATCATCAGCATGGTGATAGCCAAAACTTTGAGTACCAATGTGCCAAGGGAAACCTTTATTTTTGAGTTTTTCTAGTTCAAATGAGAGGGCTTGGGCAAAGAACATATCCCTTTGAGTTAGCTCTTTCATAGTTTCACGAAATTTTTTATTTTCTAAAAGTTCAATTACTTTTTCATCGCCATCATACATGTCAAATGCAAGTCTACTAAAACCACTTTGATATTTATCAGTTGGTGTATTGATATATTTTCCAATAGTGGATTGGATGTAAGCAACAAATTCTGGAGAATAAAAGCCTTTTAATAATAGGAAGCCTTTTTCTTGAAATTCCTTGATTTGATCCTGAGTTAACTTGAAATTTTCATTCAACATTTTTTCTTACTCCATAGGTGGATTATACTGATAAAACATGACTTTATATTTTATAAATAATAACTTTTAGAAAATTTAAAGCTTTTACTTTTGTCTTGGTATACAGATCTGTTTACCTTGCGAATCGTATTTTATAATTTTCTTATTGTCAACTACGACTTTCTTGTTATTTTCATAGATTTTACAAAGAGGTATGAGAAATAAATATTGCAAAAAAATGACATAATTGTTTTGTGAAATATTACTTTGATTTAAGTTTTTAATAAAAAAGATATTTAATTAATTAAATATCTTTTTATTATTTAAGTTTTAATGTGATTTATATGTTGGGAATACTTTATCTAGATGATTTTAATTGTATTTTATACATTAAAAATTATTTTTATTTAAAGGTAAGTTGATTTTATCAATCTTTAATTCATTATTTATGTGTTGTTTTATTCCAGGTTGCATAGCTCCACAACTAATTAATCTATCAACTATAGTTGGATTGTTAATTAATCCTACTAAAAATGATAGTTCATAAATTGATCTAAGTTCTTGCTGTTCCATCATTTCACCTAGTTCATCTTTTCCTTGAAAATTTATATCATTTGCGGTGAAATCTTTTACTTTGGATAGCGAAACTGGAAAATCTCTATATTTATATTGGGATTTACTTTTAAGTAAAGAATTTAACTTATTCGCTTCATTAATTATATTTTGAGGAATATTTTTATTATTAGCTTTTCTTTCAATTACTAAAATGTTGTTTTTTATACTTTGAATAATTGGTAATATGAAGTCTCTACTTAAAAAATATGAGTGCATTTGGAAGTTATAAGATGTTTTGATTTCATGTTTAATATACTCTGATTTGTTATCAGTATTTTTCCCAGCATAACAAGAAAATTCAAAATCTTGAATAATTTGTTTTTCTAAATTTTTGGTTGTTTGGATGGTAGTATATAATTCTCTAGGCTGTTGTTCTAAATAATCTATTAATAAATTAGTTTGTTCATAAACATTGCTATCTACTGTAGATGCATATTTGTTTTTAATCTTACTAAGATATAAAGTATTTTTTGAAATTGGTTTGATACATTTTTGGTCTAACTGATACGATGTAAGAAATAAATTCTTTGAGGCTTCTGTTAAACATTCTTTATATACTGTTTCTAATTTGTCAATTGTATTGTTAACTTCCTTTAAATATGAGTTTGTTTGATTTTTATCGTTTTTATCCTCTATTGAGTTATTTGTATATTTATCTAAAAATATATAAATTAAGCATATTATAATAGCTATTGTGATTAGGATAAGGATAATTTTTCTGGTTTTAAATGTTGAGGTTATATTATTAAAACCATAAAATTTCCTAGCTTTATCAGAGGTATTAATTCGATCAACAATCTCATCCCATCCCCATAAAATTACTTGAGCCTGATTCTTATTTCTTTTAGTATTTAGCTTAGCTACAAAGTTTTGGCTTTGAATATCATTAGGTAATGTAATAAGAATATAGATTTCTTCTATATGATTATCGTATTCTTTATCAATTTTATATACAATACTTTCTATTTCTGTTTCACTTATTTTCTTAGTACTATTTATAGAGTCTCGACATTTACACTGTATTACAATATTTTTAGTACCAAGTTTACCAATAATATCTACTCCTTTTTGACCTTGCCCAGCTCTTCCATATCTCATAAATGAGGCATGGAAATGATCTTCAAATAATATTCTAGTAAGACGTTCAAAATCCTGCCAGTTATCAGGTGGAGTGAATTTAAAAGGTACTTTTGACATTTATATATTCCAGTTAGTTATTTAATTGAGTATTTATTGTAGCTAATTTCTGTAGGGTATAAATATTCGATTTAAGTCTTATTAATTATATTTCATTAATTATATTTAATATATTTTGTTAATGATTACTTTTTATTAATAATTTAATTATAGATAAGTTAAAATAATTTTATGTAAACTATTAATTAATTGGCTAAATAAAGAAATAATCAATAAAAATTGCTTTTTAAAAAGAAATAACTAGAAAGCTAACCTAATTCTACTATACGTTTTTACTTATTGTATTCTAGTGAAAAAGATAGCAGCTATCTATATTAGAAAGCTGCTATCTACATGGCTAACAGATACTACTTATCACGCACTTGGGTAGTAAGTTTACAGTTTTAAAACTGCCAGCTCTGATAGGCTACGGAATTATTATAACGCATTCATCCTATATAAGTTAAAGGTTTATGCTCTTTTTGGAGAGATGAGTGAGCTAAACTTTAAAATAGTTTGAGTCCTTTAATTTCTGTACGTCTTCTCGCTTAAACAATCTAATTTTTTTATCATTTTTACCCATATAATAAGGTTTGATCAGCCTCTGTTTCTGTAAGTTAGTGATATATGAATGACGCATACCAAGTAGAGTACTAGCTTCAGCCCCAGTTATGTATTCATCTTTTAATTTAAGAACTTCATTCAACTCACTTTTCTTTATAAGCCTCCAAAAGATGAGCTTTTCAATTGTTAGAAAGCCTGTTTTGCACCAATACTGGTTCAACCAATTCAATGGGCAATTTAATATTTCGGCAGCTGCTTCAAAGCTAACGTAGTCTTCACTCTCAATTTTTTGTTTCAATGAGTCTAGGGATATCCTGTCAACTTTTACAGATGCAGGATCGAGATAATTTCTTGAGAGATGACCTGCATGTATCAAGTATGATACAGCCCGTACACTGATTTTCAATAGTGCAGCAGCTTCAAGTAGAGAGTAGCAGTGAGCTTTTACTGAGTTCTTGGTGTCTTTCTTATGTCTTCCTGTGCGTGTTTTATAGTTTGCTATGGAGTTAATATCACTCTGTCTAATACTTTCTACAGAAGATTTTTCATAAATATTAATAGGTAACCCATCAACATATGGCCCACTAACAGGAGATATATCAATACTCAAAAGCTTCTCAACTAAGTTTGTGGGATTAACATCGAGCTTTCTAGCCAAGCTTGAGGCAGTTATATAATTTTTATAGAAATCTTCAAGTTTTTCATATGAGATAACTTTGACTATAGACACGTTATCTTCAAGGAGCCAATGAGTCTTACTTAGCTTTCTTGCTGTCTCAAAATTAATATCAAGTTTTGTGGCAATTTCAGAAATGGTTGGTTGTATTGGCTTACTCCTGTGTGTACTTTTAGGCGGAGTAAATATTTCATAATCTATAAATTTATTTTTTCTAATTAAAAGCTTCTCAATTGATGAGCTTTTAAAGTCTTCATGACCATAGTAGTTCTTACCTACCTTCAGAAAATCATCGGCAATAAGACTTTTCAGTCGCTGACGTCCAATGTTTAAAACAAGCCTTACCTCTTCCTGTGATAGAAAAAGCTCTTCTAATCTAGAGCTAGTGATTTTATAGCGAGAACATTTTTTTTCTACTAATTTTAGATAGTCACAAAAGTAGTGGAACTTCTCTTTTTCCTTTAAAAAAGGAAGAAGTTGAATTCTCGGATGGGCTAGATAAATTCTATTGTTGATCCACGTGCTTAATCTTTTTATCGAGCTTGGAAGGTCAGTAAAATATTCGTAAGTTATTTTTGTGTATTCTTCATCAGATAATGTATCTTGAAACTCAGCAAAGTTCTTTAAAGCTGTCCAATAAGAAGTAAATTCATGAAAAAAATCAGTATTTTCTTCTTCTAAAATTCTTATAAACCAACGAACAATATGGACTGTCTTACAAAAAATTCTTGGTGCTTTTGTTCGATCCGTTTTACAAGAAGGGCATAACGTAATATGACCCTTCGCAAGTGTAATTGTCTCACCACATTGATGACATTTGTCTAGAAGTAATAAAGAATGTATTGGGCATGCATAAATTGGCCTAAAGAGCCATATTTTTTTAAAATAAGCTTGTTCATTAAGACAGTCAGGACAAAATGAAAATTCATGATGCAGTAGGAGGTTTTCATTGATTTCTAGCTGTCCCCATCTTTTGGGAGAACGACTGGTTGGACCTACTCGTTCTAAAGCTACAGTTTGATAAGAAGAATTTATCCCCAAAACTTTTAGAGCAAATTTGAAGCGGGGAAGATCTGTCAAATCACAGTTTGGCGCTTGCTTAGTCAAGTAGGCAAAATTTTCTTTGCCTATTAGCGTATATACTGATGAATGCATATTAAGTTGTGCAGCTCTTAGTAAATAGCTAGCGGCGGATTCATCCTCATAGGGAATTGGTTGTATAAGTAAACCTTTATTATTCATAATTATACCTCTCTTATATTTGATGCTAATTGGCTGAGACTCATAGCAAAGGGATCTTGTTTAAAATCACTAATAATAGGGTTATTCCAAGTGCCCATGCCTGACTAAAATCATTTTGAGTAACGGTCGTTCTACCATCTTCTGATGCGATCATCATACTTTCACGGACCAGGCTCATTACATACGAATGATAGCCTTTGGTTGCCGCATAGATTTGCATACCTAAAAGGTAGCTATCTAACTCAGGGCTGAAATGAGTATTATGTTGAAGTGCTTTATTGGCGATTTCATGAAGAAACGAGTAAATCGTGCCACAGATATCTTTTGTACCTAAGGTAAGCGGAGATAATTTATAGTGAAAAGGGAACCTTCTTGCGATTTGGGTATCAACCTGAATAAGGTCTGCGAATTGAGGAAGCCCTACAAGACAGAAACTAATTCCGGTTTCATTAACTAGAGTTTTTATCCAATTTCCAACCGTAATATTCATTCTTGTTGAAGTTGGTTTACGATCAAAAAGATGATGAAACTCATCTAAAAAAACCAGTTTAGTTTCACATTGTATAAGTAAGTACGTAAGTCTTGAGGTGAGGTATTTTGTTGTTCCGATGTCATAACTTGGGTCACCTAGTTTATTTAGCATTGTGATTGCTAATGATTTCACTGTTGCTGGTGAGGGAACTTCAACGTAAAACGCCGGAATGATAATTTTCTGTCGATCATTCTCTATTTTTATGGAATTTGGCATTTGAGCGATTACTGCATGACATAGAGTTGTTTTTCCAAGTCCTCCTTCAGATAGAAGCATACTTCCAATTGGTTCTTTATAAGCAATACTACGTTCAGCGCATTGCTGAATACCTGTATAGGCATTCATAAATTCCTCTGAAGTAATAACAAGATCATTAAGATAACTAACGGATTCAAAACTATTATTATTTTTCATCTTTTTTTTACCTCCATTGAGCCAAATCTAGTTGGAGACGCTTTATTCGCTTTATGGATTTTCTCGTAGATTTTTAGGTCTTCTTGATTGTTACTCGTATTTAAGCCTAGTTTTTTTTCCAGCTGTTGCAATTGTTTTGGAATATCAATTTTGATTTGTTTTAGTTTTGGTTTTTTTCTGACAAGATCGATTTGTATGTCTTGCATAAGCTTGTATAAGCTATGAAGATCAGCAAACTTCCCTAATCTTTGTCGATCTGAATCTGCCATAAGCTTTTTTCTTTCTTGTACTTCTAGATGGATTATCCGAGATAAATTTTGAGTGTATTCTGGATTTGTTGAGTCGGCTTGAATGACCAGTTGTTTATCATTCGGCGAAAGAATATAGACAATGTTAAGATCAAGATCGTCGACTAAAACGGTAACTTTTTTAATTCTTTTTGCTTCTAATACTTTTAATGCGTGGGAATAATAAGCTAATCCATCAATTTGTACTTGCCCATGATTGATTGTTCTTTCAACAGGCCTACGACAAATAATTTTGGCGTCAGATACTGTTAGAAAAGATGGTTTAACCTGCTCAATTGCATCATTCCACATTAAAATAGGGGTTCTTCCAGTCTGGCTATGAATAGATTGGTGATAGACATCATTGATCCACTCATTTACGTATTCTTTTACTTGTAGTAGTGAATAGCCTGCATTCTTCCCAGAATTATAGAGACCACGTTCACCAGGATTTGAAAAGGTTGTACCTGATAACTTTTGAATGACTCCTTTGGTCAATGTTGAGAAAAAACGTTCAATATGAGGCTTATTATTAGGGGTTCCAATTTGAGAGGGTGTGAGCGTAATTTTTAATTGTTCACAGACTCTTGCTAAGGAATTATTCTTAAATTCAATTCCATTATCTGGAATGATGATTGATGCAATTCCTCCAGGTAGTCCATAGTTTGGGCGCGTAATCATATCTTTAATAACAGCTAAAGTAGTCATCGCACTTGGTGGGAACATACTTATATATGTACCCACAATTGCACGTGAATATACATCAATAGCACAAGCCAAGTATGGTCGCCCGAGTACTTGCTGGGTTAATGGATCAATCACAATAATATCTAAATAATGTGTGTCAATTTCAACCATATAAAGTGCAAAGGGGCTGGGACAACTTTTACCAGATGCTTGAAAAGCTTTATGTGCTATACGGCTCCCTTTTTTAATTTTAGTAACTAAATAAGGATCTAATTTTTCTATGTAACGTTGAACAGTTCTTCTACTGGGCAAATATTTTGTTGATATACCTTGTTCTATCAATTTACCTAATATGTATGCTTGAACATCTTTACTAGTTCTATACTCAGGCTTTAAATAAATTTCATTAATACCCTGAGACATAATTTGATAGATTTCTGGAGGGAATCGAAGTGACTGATTACCTTTATAACTATTACTTAAACTGAGGTTATGATGACAACTACTACGGTATTTATTTATCCATCTTGCAACTGTTCTAGGAGAAGGAGGGACTTGATCACCGAGTTCTGTTGCAATCTCATCAATAAGCTTTTTTAAAGGAATTAAGGCTGTAGGTTCATATAGTTTGTAAAGTGCAGATCTTACATATCGTTCTTTACGTTGAATTTCGCTACATTTTTCCGGATTGATGATTAATTTTTCGGGAGCAAAAATGCATTTGATTTCATCGTTTTTATAGTATTGCTCAAACGCATCAGATGATAAGGTGAAGGATTTTCCACCGATAACAGCAGCATAACGAATTTGACCATAAGTAACATTAGTGATCTCAAAAACATAGTCGTCTTGATTACTAAAAGCGAAACGAAAACCTGGCTGAGGAATAAATAATGATGATGGCATCTTAAATTCCTCCATCTGTATCTATGGTGATCTTTTTATGAAAAAGTAAATAGTCGCCTAATTCACAAGGTAAATCCGATTCTTGAAGTGATCTATATATTGCTTCAATGTTCTGGAAAGCAGTTTCCTTCAGTGCATCCATTGCTTGATCAATTTCTAAAGGTGTCCAGTTTCGTTTATGCCCCCTTTGATAAAGATATAAAAGATTTTGAAGCTGTTTTGTTGTTGGTAAGCTGAATTGGTCAATAAGCTTAAACAATATCCCCATTTGATTAAGTATCTCAGAGACTTGTTCAAACTTCTGGAGCTCTTCTTGTGCCAGAGCCCTAATAGAGGGTTTCACTTCATGGATCTCAAATGATCCATCGATGTTTTGTATCAAAAAGTCTGGATAGGAAAAACGATTACCTGATAAAGGTATTTTTATGGCCTGAGTACGGAAACTTTTCACTTGGGGACTTTGTTCAAGGCAGAGTGCTTGAGCCAATTCAAGACGACTTTCAAGTGGAATTGCTCCACCAGATTTAGTACTAGGAAATAAGGCTGTTCTGCGGCCAAAACACCCTTGATAAATTTTTCGTTGGCCATGGAGTGTTGATGCTAAATTAGGTTTAACCTGAAAAGCTTTTTCTATTTGTTCCCAAATAAATTGAGCCAAATTATTTCTATTGTTTTGTGGGAAAGGGTACATATATGTATCTCCAGTATTCCGTTACATCTCCAAAACTTTTTTAGAGATGAGTGAAATTCTTTGTTGCTTAAAAAATGGCAACAAGACTTGACTGGTGGCTTTATACGGAAGATACTTTGATTACGACGTCTTTGTATCTTCGTGTATAAAGTCACTAGCGGACCCTTCTAGGGTCCGTTTTTTATTTGCTTAGATTTTTAGATCATTCATGTTCTCCTTAGTACCAATTAACTTTATTGGATTGCTTCATTTCGCTGTTTTGCTAACCAGAAAGCTAAATCTTTAACTAATGCATATTTACCACGACGGTTTTCGACAGAAAAAATAGGGATCGGTACAGTTTTTCTTGTTAAAGCTTGTCTAAAGGCATCAAAGGAACGATATCCTAAAGCAATTCTCAAAGCATCATCTGAAATCATGGGACCATGACGTTCAAATAGATCACGTTCAATCATTTCTGCACTTATTAAAATTGTTTTATTCATCTTATTTATTAGTCCTGACACAACATAACAAAATCATATATCCTTTTAATAAAATTGGGCAGGAGTAATCTAATGGCTAAAGTTTACTCTAGTAGTTCGTGTTAGATGGTTGATTTTAAAAAGATAATCATAATTTATTTATGGTTGCGTTGAGGTTGCCGCAACATGCAAACAAAAAAAAGAAGTAGTCGATCAAGAAGAGACTGGATTGATGTGATTCGTACAGCTATTTGGTACGCCTATATACAGACTAATTTTCCCGAGGCCACAAATTATCAGATAGAAAAAATCATTGAACCTGAAGCTTTTGTAAAAGATGGGGAATATTATTTTCATCGCAATAAATGGACGAAATATGAATTGGGAAGGCATACACCTGAAATGGAGCTTATTCGTAAAGTAAATCAACATGTAGAAGGAACAGCAAGAGTTATTAATCATGTTTTATGGGAGGCTATAAGAGGACGTAAGCCATTGAATTGGTTTATTGAGAGTGGGGTCAACCAACTTTCTTGGGATGTTCAACGAATTATTTTTAAATCAGAGAATGATCAAAAGGAATTAATTCCAGTTTTACAGATAAGAAAGGATTTAAGAAGATTAGAGCGGTTAGCAAACTTGGATGCATTAGCTGCTTTAATCATATTCTTAAGAATGGCAGATGATCAAAATCAAAGAGAAATTGCTTTAAGTATTGGGCAGTCAATTTATAGAATATTATTGGTAATGTGTGTGTTTTTGCCTTTAGCAAAGTTTAGGTATGGACTAGCATTTTTAATTTATCTATATGTGTTTCCTCTCTGTCGGAGTGAGATGAAAAAATTTGATAGTAATGATGTTGATGAGTTTTTTGATAGATCCAGTAATTTAAATTATATTTTATTAGCAGCTGAAGATGAAAATATTATTGATTTAGAGCGTAAGGGGATTACCAAAGAAATGTATGCTAATTTTCTATTTGACATTCTAGAGGGTAAACGTGGTCTTGAAATGATTCGTGAATTTTCTCCATCATTTTAAAATGAAATTTTATTAGTTTTTTATCTATTTTTTCTATATTTAATCAATACCTTATAGCTAGTAATTGGAAGTTGCTAAAAGGTATCGATCTTATTTTATTATTTGCTAACAATCTTTGTTGTAAGTGTTATATATCGCCAAGCATTTGTTCCATCATTTTTTGCTCTCCAGTTAGTTGCTTTAATGGAGGTTTTCCAATTTTCTGTACTACTTGAACAAGAATAGTCACCAATCCATTTAGAGTTACGAATTTGTGTAAGTACTTCAGTTGTTAAACGATCGGGAGGAGGTAACGGTTTTCCATTTTTTACTGATCCAGCATTTATCATTACTGAGTTATTATCACCTAAATAAGTAAATTGTCCATTTTGTCTTCGACATAGACCTTCTAGTTTTTTATAAGGTGATGCTAATTGCTCTACCCACTGCTGATGAATAAAAATAGGGGATGAGTATGTGGAGACCCGCATTTCAAACTCATTATCGATCAGGACTGGTTTTGATGAGTCATATGATTGTATATGCCATTCGTTAGTCAACATTTGGTTCACAGAGGTGGATGTACCTGTATCTTGAAATTTTGTTGTACAAGATGCCACGGTCATAACGCATAGAATTATTGGTAAATTTTTAATCTTTAACATCGTTCTAATTCTTAAATATCCTATTTTGGGATATTTTGAATTGTAACTGATATTGAGCCATGCGCTCAATACATGACCCTAGGTATCAAGACCTAATCAAGAAGCTTATAGAACTCCGCGAGTCAAAAAATGTGACTCAGGTTGAGCTTGCGCGTCGTTTGAACAAACCTCAATCTTATGTTTCTAAAATTGAAATTTTAGAAAGACGTATAGATGTGATTGAGTTAATAGATTGGTTAAATGTATTGGAAACTGATATTTCAGATTTTCTCACTTTTTGTAATGTTTTAAATAAAAGGCTTAGAAGATAACTCTAAGCCAGTCATAATTGTATATTTCAAGGTTATTTATAGATATCATAAAGTTGATTTAATGCTTTTGTTTCTGGAGAGTCTTCTTCAGATTTGAACTCTTCTAATTTTGTAATAATCCTTGAAATCAGCCCTTCAGATTTATTTTCTGGTTTAATGGATTTTTTAGTCAGTAACCAATAAATTCGATTCCATTGGTTGTTGTCCAACCATACCTTCAATCTTTCAGCCACTTTTTCCGGTGAAATTATAGAGAGATCTTGCCAATATATGCTTAGGTATTGGAACCCAGTATCATCAATAAAGTCTTCAGGCTGTTGGAAATATTCATTAGATATTTTGCTAAAATTATCTTCCTTATCTAAAAGGTATTCTGAAATTTTATCAAAGTGTTTCCAAACCTCTTTCTGAGTCTTATCTCCCTTAGCGATAACTTGTGATAACCATAGAAAGAAAGCTTCACTAAATTTGTAGTCAAGCTGGATTGGATAGTTAAAGAAATCACAAAGCTTCTTATCCTTGTTTAAATCATTCTCCCAATTTTCTTTATTGATATTTTTGATGAGCTCAATGACTTTACTCTGTGTTGGCTGGTCTCCATATTTTAGAAATAAGCATGAGCATTCACTATAAATTACAGGGCTATCCTTGTATTCGCTTTGCACATTGTCGTTGAATCCACCCATGGAACATATTTTAGTAATGATATCTGTGATCTGCTGTGTATCTTGAAGATATGAGTTATATTCATCAATAAAAAGAGCAGTCTCAGACTTTATACCAAATAACTGTTCATGCTCGCTTGATTTGATGATTTCAAGTGCTAAAAGATTTTCTTCATTACGGGCAATTCTTGAGATACGACCAAGTTGGTTGTATTTAGCTAGAAACTGAATAGTCTGTGTAATTTTTTCTTGAGAAGATGTTTTCCAATAATCTTTTATATCGGGTCTTTCAAATTGATTTTGAGTTTGGATCTCTTCAGTAAAGAGCAGGGCAACTAAGTAATATAACGAGGCATTATTTTTTATTTGTTCAGTGCTAATAGTTTGCTTTAAATGTACGTGTGTCTTTAATATTTTCTCTAAATTTTCAAAAGAAAAATTAGAAAGAAGTGCAAATGATAATTCATATAGCTCATCAATATCCTTCACTCTTTGGTTATAAGGTGTACTAAAGAGTTCCACTAACTTATTTATGACTCCTTCCCATTTCGCTTTATTTTTTATATAGGGAATTGTTTCAATAAGTAGATTTACATCCTCTTGTTGTATTTGAGCGACATTGGTTAAAGCATCAACACTCCAAGAAGAAAACTCATTTAGATTAGGAGTAATTTCTGGGAATCGAATGTTGTGACTTTTAGTAAGAGCTAACCATTTTGCCCATTGTATCTTGTTTAATGAAGCATAAGTTAAGGTAGGAAAGGTACTACCTAAATAACCAATAGTATCAATTAGTGCTCTTAATTCTGTTAAAGGGTCAGAATTTTTAATATTTTCTGGTTTTGATGTGACATGAACGCATAGTTTTTTAATACTTTCTGAAAGCCACTTTATATCTTCATCTCTATTTCCTAGGAAAGAAATTAGTGTTTCTAATGTTTTACTATATTCCCATGCCTCATTTAGCTCCCAATCGCTAGCTTTTATTGTTTTCCATTGTATTAGGAGATATTCCATATATTGGAACAATTGTTGGTCATCAGTAGTAAATTCAGAGCATATATAATTTGTAAAATGATTCAATTTACCAGATTCAAATGCATTATTCTTTTCAAAAAATATATCCCAATTGGTTGACCATGTAAGCCAGAATACGCTTTTATGCTCCTCAACAAGCTTTCGAAGATTACTTGGGACTAACTCATCTAAAGTACTTAATATAATTTCTTTTAATAAAAGTTCAGCTCCTTTTTCTTTTTCGACACCAAATAGTAAACCAGCTAATTCATATGTTAATGATATATCTTTGCTAAAAGATAACTTGTTGGTGTCATTTTCTACTAATATTTTTTTTAGCTCTGTTCCACTATATTGAAGGTGTAAAAAGGAATAGAGTGCAAGAGATTTAGTTGAAAATTTCTCTTTCCATTTATAGCCGTTCATACCAACTTGATTCACCCAAGCTCGCATTTTTCTAGGGGTAGGGGTGCTATCTTTTATAGCAACAATCCGACTATATTCGTTCAACAATGTATCTTTACTATCTTGTGACCAACCTATTAATGATTGATCAATGCTTTGACGACAATATCCAAGCCAATTGGATGTGATAGGCTGAGGAACTTCTACACGGACTTGGAAGCATTTGTCTAAAAAGGACGCTGCTGTTTCTGCTTTATCTTTATCCCATATTGCTGAGAAGCCATCTCTATCATAGGGTACGATAAACCATATTTTGTTTTGTAGATTAGCTATCTCATTCGATAGTGAGCGATTTTGAAAGAATGTTTGAAGTGTTGACCAGATACTTTTTGCTTGATCTGGATCGACACGGTCTAAGTTATCTATAACAATAAGTGCTTTAGTGTAGTTATTTGATTTAAAAGCAATTTCTAATATTTGTTTAAAATAGTTTTGAAATTCTATTGATGTTCGTTCCCCTTGCTCAGAGATATCTTGGGTATAGTTTTCTGTTGATTCGGTTCTGAAGAAATCCCAATTTCTTTGATTTGTAAGTGGATCAATATCCCCCCTTTTAGACCAATACAGGAGTACCCATGCTGGACTAAATAAGAAAATTAAAGATAAAAGGAAAAAGATTATGAAGGTCCAGTAAATAGGGTGTGTTGAGTCAAAACTTAACTTATCAAAATTTAGCTTATTAAAGAAAGCTATCCCTGCTGGTACTGCGAAAGCACAAACAGACAAAAGCTTACCTAGTCTAGAAGCAGACTTTTTTGCACTAACATCTACAGTCTTTTTTCTACCGCTTAATTGCTTTTGAAGCTCTTGTAGATCATTATTTGTTTCATCTGGATCGATGGTTTGAATAAGACTTTCTAAAAATATTCTTCTAAGTGGTTCATCTTCATGAGCCCAAGCATCAAACAAAAAGAATAAACTTGCCTCGTTTTTCTGAATTAGATCCTGGTGAAACATATTTATAACTGTTGATTTACCTGCTCCCCATGAGCCTTCTAAACCAATAGTGATATTTCCATTAGAAGAGTTGATAACTTGAAGTAATGTCTCAGCTGAGTGTTGATGAGTTTTATGCTCAAATAAGTCTTCAATAGCTGCATCATCATTTAAAATTTTAAATTCGAAAGTTTGTGTTTCTAGCATTTTTAATTATTCCCCATTATTACGTTATTAATATCCGTCCAAAATTTTTTAAATAAAATGGATTTTGATAAAGAAACCGCCATGAGTTGGCGGTTTCTTTATCAATGACAACTTATGTGTCGCTCAATGACATTTTATGTGTCGCAAATGACAACATATGTGTCGCGTGACGATAAGTTAGACTTACCAGCTTAACGCACCACCAGTCTGGTAGTCTGTTACGCGAGTTTCGAAGAAGTTCTTCTCTTTACGTAAGTCCATCATCTCAGACATCCACGCAAATGGGTTAGTTACACCAGCAAATTGCTCTGGTAAACCTAACTGAGATAAACGGCGGTTACAGATGAATTTCAAGTATTCTTCCATCATGCTTGCGTTCATACCCAATACACCGCGTGGCATTGTGTCACGTGCATATTCGATTTCAAGCATTGTACCTTCAACAATCATTTGAACCACTTCTTGTTGGAACTCAGCAGTCCAAAGGTGTGGGTTCTCAATCTTGATTTGGTTAATCATGTCGATACCAAAGTTCAAGTGCATCGATTCATCACGCAAGATGTATTGGAACTGCTCAGCAACACCGTTCATCTTGTTACGACGGCCCATACTCAAAATTTGAGTAAAGCCACAGTAGAAGAAGATCCCTTCAAGTACACAGTAGAATGCGATCAGGTTACGAAGTAAACGCTGGTCGTTTTCAGGTGTGCCTGTGTGGAAATTAGGGTCAGTTAAAGATTGCGTGTATTTCAAGCCCCAAGCTGCTTTACGTGCAACAGATGGAATCTCGCGGTACATGTTAAAGACTTCGCCTTCGTCCATACCTAAAGATTCGATACAGTATTGGTAAGCGTGAGTGTGAATTGCTTCTTCAAATGCTTGACGCAAGATGTACTGACGGCATTCAGGGTTAGTAATATGACGGTAAATCGCCAATACCAAGTTGTTTGCAACCAAAGAGTCCGCAGTCGAGAAGAAACCTAAAGAACGCATAACAATAGTACGCTCATCTTCGGTCAAGCCATTTTCAGACTTCCAAAGCGCGATGTCGTGGTTCATGTTAACTTCTTGAGGCATCCAGTGGTTTGCACACCCGTCAAGATATTTCTGCCAAGCCCACTCATATTTAAATGGAACAAGTTGGTTCAAGTCCGCACGACAGTTAATCATTGCTTTGTCGTCAACTTGAACACGTTGAGCACCCATTTCTAGCTCTTCAAGGCCAGGGGCAACGTCTAAATGTTCTAAGGCTTGAGCGGCTCTAGCCACTGTATCGGAGGCAACTGTTGGTCGCACGGAATGGGTTCCAGCGGATTGTGGAGCTGCCACGCTCGGCGATGATGGCTGCGCAGTAGATACATTCTGCGAATCTGACGCTTTTTCCGATTGGACGGGCGCAGACTTGTGTTCAGGTGCAGTCGGTTTTTGCGAATCATCTTCAAAATCGTCCCAACTAAGGATAGACATTTTTGTTCTCTCTTCGTTGTATATATCTATATTTGACATCTCTTAAACGAAGATGTCCCTACTATACGCTTTTAATGTGTAAACAAAATTAAGTTTTATTGATGCATGACCAAATTTTGGGCCTTTGGTCTCTACCCACTACAACTTATTTTGTTTACGCTGCTGCTTACGTATGGTGATAAATGCGTAAACCATCGGCATATAAAAGAAAATAAAGGCAAAGATTAAAACTCCAACACCAAGCATATAGTTATGGCTGAGATGAGAAAGCATAATCTTTACCTCTTTTAAAATTGCTCTTTAGTGAAAAAGAGCAATTTTATTGAATGTTATTGGCAAGCTTCACAATCAGGGTTATCGATTGAACAAGCCATTGGTACTGGAGCTGCTTGAGTAAAGCCTTCTTCTTCAACCGCTGCTTCTGGTTTCTTCGCTTCTACCACAGGGGCAGCAACCGCCGCTGCTTCAACAGTCGCTGGTTTAACTGCGTTTAAAGCACCTGTGTTGATTGTAGATTTTTCAGCAGAAGTTGCACCTAAAGCTCGGAGGTAATAAGTCGTCTTAAGACCACGTAACCATGCCATCTTGTAAGTGATGTCAAGTTTCTTACCGTTTGCACCAGAGATGTAAAGGTTAAGTGACTGAGCTTGATCAATCCATTTTTGACGGCGTGATGCAGCATCAACGATCCAACGTGTATCCACTTCAAACGCAGTAGCAAAGATTGCTTTTAATTCTTCAGGAATACGAGCAATTTTTTGTACTGAACCTTCAAAGTGTTTAAGGTCGTTAACCATTACTGTGTCCCAAAGACCACGTTCTTTTAATGCACGAACAAGGTATGGGTTAATAACAGTGAATTCACCAGACAAGTTAGATTTCACATATAAGTTTTGGAATGTTGGCTCAATAGACTGAGAAACACCACAAATGTTAGAGATGGTTGCAGTTGGAGCAATTGCCATCACGTTTGAGTTACGCATACCGTCTTTTTGAACTTTGGCACGTAAAGTGTCCCAGTCTAAACGTTGAGTACGGTCAACTTCGAACATGCGCTCTGGACGAGACTTCGCAACAATTTCTAAAGAGTCGATTGGAAGGATGCCTTGATCCCACAATGAACCTTTGAATGTTGAGTAAGCACCGCGTTCAACAGCCAAGTTGCTTGAAGTTTCAATCGCGTAGTAGCTAATTACTTCCATTGATTCATCAGCAAAATCAACGGCAGCATCTGAACCGTAAGCAATACCCATTTCATATAGAGCATCTTGGAAGCCCATGATACCCATACCCACAGGGCGGTGTTTCAAGTTCGAGTTTTTCGCTTGTGGTACAGCGTAGTAGTTAATGTCGATCACGTTATCGAGCATACGTACAGCTGTTTTAATTGTGCGAGCTAATTTCTCACGGTCTAACACACCACCTTGAACGTGTTGTACAAGGTTGATCGAACCTAAGTTACATACTGCAATTTCGTCTTGATTTGTGTTCAAGGTAATTTCAGTACATAAGTTAGATGAGTGAACTACGCCAACATGTTGTTGTGGTGAACGTAAGTTACATACATCTTTGAATGTGATCCACGGGTGACCAGTTTCAAACAACATAGAAAGCATTTTGCGCCATAAATCTTTAGCACGTACTTTCTTATGTAGCATGTTAGTTTCTTTCGCTACAGATTCATAGTAAGCATAACGCTCAGCAAATTCAGCACCAGTTAAGTCGTGCAAGTCTGGAGTTTCAGAAGGAGTAAATAATGTCCATTCACCATCTTCAAATACACGTTGCATAAACAAATCTGGAACCCAGTTCGCAGTGTTCATGTCGTGAGTACGGCGACGGTCATCACCCGTGTTTTTACGAAGCTCTAAGAACTCTTCGATGTCTAAGTGCCAAGTTTCTAAGTATGCACAAACGGCACCTTTACGCTTACCACCTTGGTTTACTGCAACAGCTGTATCGTTCGCAACTTTCAAGAATGGAACAACACCCTGAGACTTACCGTTTGTACCTTTAATATAAGAGTTCAAGGCACGTACAGGTGTCCAGTCATTACCTAAACCGCCAGCCCATTTAGAAAGCATCGCGTTGTCACGCATTGCGCCATAAATGTCATAAAGGTCATCGCCAATTGTTGTTAAGTAACAACTTGAAAGCTGTGGACGTAATGTACCTGAGTTAAACAGGGTAGGCGTAGAAGCCATGTAGTCGAAGCTAGACAATAAGTTATAGAACTCAATTGCACGTTCTTCTTTATCTTGCTCATTGAGTGCAAGACCCATCGACACACGCATGAAGAATAATTGTGGTAATTCGAAGCGAACGCCGTTTGAGTGAATGAAGTAACGGTCAAATAAAGTCTGTAAACCTAGGTAGGTAAACTGATTAGAACGTTCTGGCTGAATTGCTGCTGATAATTTTTCTAAGTCAAAGTCAAGCAAGTCAGGTGAAAGCAAATCAAGCTCAACACCTTTTTTCAAGAATGCTTCAAGTGCATTGTTTTCAGGTGTATCTGTTGATAAGCCTAAGAACGTTAAACCAGTGCTCACTAATTCGTTACAAAGCAAACGTGCAGTGACGTAAGTGTAGTTTGGTTCTTGTTCAATACGGGTACGTGTTGCCATCATCATTGTTGTGGCAATATCACTTTCTTTTACGCCGTTATATAAGTTTTTAACGGTTTCATCCACAATGGCTTGAACGTCAATACCTTCCAAACCTTCAGCTGCCTTAGAAACAGTTGCTTGCAATGCACTTAAATCAAGTGGCTGAAGCTGACCGTTTTTGTCGGTAACTTGTAAAGTAGGGTGGTGGTTTGAGTTCGTTTGCTGACGAGCGCTAGCACGTTGTTCACGGTAAATCACATAAGCGCGGGCAACCTTTTGTTCCCCAGTACGCATTAAAGCAAGTTCTACTTGATCTTGAATTTCTTCAATATGGATCGTACCGCCCGATGGTAAACGGCGAGTAAAAGTATTTAAGACCATTTCCGTCAACTGGGTAATACGGTCATGAATACGGCTAGAATCCGAACTCTGTTGACCTTCCACAGCAAGAAAAGCTTTACCAATCGCAACTGAAATTTTCTCTGCATCAAATGCAGCAACATCTCCAGTGCGTTTAATCACCTGAATTTGACCGGGAGTCGAAGTAATTACGCTCATGCCAGCATAGCTCCATTGTCACTTTTGTTATGTTCATAGACCGTTTGAACCGAGCAAAAAACATGCCACGATATTTGAGGGATAAACACAAGACTTAGTAGTTAAAGTTTATTTTCAACACAAGATACGGGATTTTTCATAGCAGATCAATCTTGACTTTTTAGTAATTTTTTATCTGTATGATTTGATGGGAGATAGCATAGCAAAGCTGTTAAAAAACACTTATAGATAAGTTTGTGGATAACTCAAAAAACAAACACTTAAATAAATTTAAACTAAACAGAGAAATAATTTGTTTAATATTCATACATTGGAAATATGAATAGAATATGAAATTTAATAACAATAAATAAATCTTAAAAACACGTGAAAATTCAAAGGCTAATAAAATGCAACAAAATACGATTGTCATGTATCAGTTTGGTGAACGCCTACTTGTTTACAATGTAAACGTGTGTATATTGCAAATGATAAACGAATGTATCTGCAAGATTTTTAAGATGCATGAAACGAGATTTATAGGGGCAATGATATGAGCCAAGAAGAAAAGTTACCAAAGATTCTGATCGTTGAAGATGATGAGCGCTTAGCGCGTTTAACTCAAGAATATTTAATTCGCAACGGTTTAGAAGTTGGTGTAGAAACTGATGGTAACCGTGCAATTCGTCGTATTATCAGTGAACAACCAGACCTAGTGGTCTTGGATGTCATGTTGCCGGGTGCCGATGGCTTAACTGTTTGCCGTGAAGTTCGTCCACATTACCATCAACCGATTCTTATGTTGACTGCACGTACAGAAGATATGGATCAGGTACTTGGTTTAGAAATGGGCGCAGATGACTATGTCGCTAAACCTGTTCAACCGCGTGTTCTTTTAGCGCGTATCCGTGCACTCTTACGTCGCACAGACAAAACTGTAGAAGATGAAGTTGCACAGCGTATCGAGTTTGATGACCTTGTCATCGACAATGGCGGTCGTTCTGTAACGCTAAATGGTGAACTTGTTGACTTCACCAGCGCAGAATATGACCTATTATGGTTGCTTGCATCAAATGCTGGTCGTATCTTATCGCGTGAAGATATCTTCGAACGTTTACGTGGTATCGAATACGATGGTCAGGACCGTTCAATCGACGTCCGTATTTCACGTATTCGTCCAAAAATTGGCGATGATCCTGAAAATCCAAAGCGTATTAAAACAGTACGTAGTAAAGGTTACTTGTTCGTTAAAGAAACCAACGGGTTATAAGGTCGGAATAAACTTCCTATAAGGTTGATCGAGTGTTTAAACACAGTATATTCCTGCGAATTTATGCGGGACTGGTAATTCTTGTTGTTTTGGTTGCTGTATTTGGTTATTTGCTTGTACAAATCATCAATTATCAACGGGCACAAGAATACCGAGAATCTTTAACTGATGGTATTTCTTATGTCATTAGTGAAGGGGTGGCTCGACAACCGGGGAAGCAACAGAAAATAGACTGGGTTTCAGACGCATCAGATTTATTGGAACTTCCAATTTACTATACTGATGCAAGCAAGGTTGAGTTATCTCGTACCGAGAAAAAACGAATCGAAGCTCAAAAGTCTGTTGTCCGTTACGATGCCAGTAATAGTATTGCGTATATCATTATTGGCTTGCGTGACGACCCACAGCATTATCTATCTATAAAAGTCGACAAGATTAGTGAGCGCCAAATGAAGGCTCTCCCTATTTTTGTACTTGATTATCTAATGTTTTATCCGGGGCAAGAACAAGAATATCTTGCCAAGATTCAAAAACATTTCTCTTATCCAATTAATATCTACAATATTCAAGACGTTAATTTGGACTCTGAGCAAATTGGTCGTTTACGCCAAGATCAAAGCGTCATGTTGTACAAAGACAGTGCAACAGTTCGCGGTACAACTATTTCAATCGTATCTCCAATCCCGAATCATCCTACACAGGTTCTCGTGCTTGGACCGGTGCCGATGTTTAATTGGATGCCTTTGCAGCTTTCAGCAGGGATTACCTTATTTAGCTTATTCTTGTTGAGTCTAGGCGTTTATGGGTTGATCTTGCCGCTAGAGCGTAAAATTCGCCAAGTGCGTTATGCATTAAACCGTATGAAGTCTGGTGATTTGTCATTGCGTGTTCCTATTGAAGGAAGTGACGAAATGGCAAACTTGGCATCAAGTTATAACAACATGTCTGATCATATCCAGCGTTTAATTGAGGCTCAGCGTGAGTTAATGAGAGCAGTATCTCATGAGCTTAGAACACCTGTGGCTCGTATTCGCTTTGGTACAGAAATGTTGGCTGAAGAAGATGATTACAACCATCGTATGCATCAGGTCGATATGATTGATAAAGATATTGAAGCACTCAATACTTTAATTGATGAAATCATGACTTATGCAAAACTAGAGCAGGGTACACCTTCACTAGATTTCGATGAAATTACTTTATTTGATGTGTTGGATCAGGTTGCTGTCGAAACTGAAGCTTTAAAAACGCAAAAAGAAATTGAACTGGTTGCTCCTCCTCTTTATGTAAAAGTAGATGCAGAGCGTCGTTATTTACATCGTGTTGTTCAAAACTTGGTAGGTAACGCGGTTCGTTATTGCGATAATAAAGTTCGAATTACCGGTGGCATTCACAGCGATGGCATGGCCTTTGTGTGTGTTGAAGATGATGGTGCCGGTATTCCTGAACAAGACCGTCAAAGAGTATTTGAAGCTTTTGCTCGTTTAGATGATAGCCGTACTCGTGCGTCGGGTGGTTATGGTTTAGGATTGTCTATTGTAAGTCGTATTGCATATTGGTTTGGTGGTGAAATTAAAGTCGATGAAAGCCCAAGCTTGGGTGGCGCTCGCTTTATCATGACATGGCCAGCAAAACGCTTTAAACAGCCTCCTTTAAAAGCCAATAAAAAAGCACCTTCATAAGGTGCTTTTTTATTGGGCTATTTATAGTCGAGTTGCATCTGGTTCCAAAATAGGTTTTCCGCTTCTTAAGCTGGTTAACGCATCGGAATTAAAGTCGATCAGTAACGAATTATTTTTTGCATCAATCTGGTATTTTTGAATAAGAGGTTGGTCTCCATTAATTGTTTCTATTTTATATTCATCAGCAATATGCAAAATACCTTCTAGGTTTGTTGTGGTTGACGCAAAATCCTGTCTAAATATTTCATAGACATCCCGCAAGTCAAAAATTGCATTATTAGCATCTGGATGTTTGTGAATATAGCTTTCTATATGTCGCACAAGTAGCTGTGCAAACAAGTAGTAATTTGGTTTGTGCGTATATTCTAGAGTCATGCATTTTTCTCCTTATTATCTGTTATTAGCATACATGGCAAAATACAGCTTATTGTATAAAATTCATTACACTAGATGATGAAATGAAAAAATTATAAAGAGATAAACACCCGATTACGTCCTTGGCGTTTTGCTTGATATAAAGCGTCATCTGCTTCTTTAAACAAACTCTCAATCGCTCTATGGGACGATGGGGAATATAAACTTATACCAATACTCACCTGTATGAAAATGGGTAATTTTCCATAAATATAAATAGGTTGCTGGCTAATTTTAATTCGGATTTGTTCTGCCAGTTCAAAAGCACTTTCCTTGCTGGTATCTGCAATAAAAATCGCAAATTCTTCACCGCCCAAGCGGCCTAACAAATCATGAGGATGCAAAATATTTTGAATCGTGGTGACACAAGTCTGTAGCGCACGATCACCGATTTGATGACCGTAGTTGTCGTTGACTTGTTTGAAATGGTCGACATCCAACATGAAAAAAGCTGAGGTTTTATTTTCTTTTTGTACTTTTTCTTGAAGTAATCTGACCGACTGTAAAAACTGGCGTCGAGTAAGACTAGAAGTCAGCTCGTCATGTGCAATTGCATGTTGAAGCTTCTGAATTAATTCTGAATGTAAAACACTAATACTCGAAACTGTCAGAGGGGCAATCGTCATCATGATTAACCCTATACGAATTGAAATCGTATTGCTGAAATACTCATTCGGATAGAGCAAAAGGTAATGTCCGGAAACATGATAAATAATATAGGCGCTGGTAAGGCTCGTAATGAGTGCAACAACAATAGGTTTATAGCGAATAGCGCACCAGATGAGCGCAGCAATGGGGTAGAGTAGCGAACCGGGACCGGAGTCATAATAACTGGCTGCGATGGAAATCAGAACAGCCCCAAAAGGTAAAAGGACGGTTGCCTGTAACCCACGACTTCTCGAAAAGTAATGCTTTACCTGACTATATTGAGGTAGGTTCAATATGATAGGTAAAAGAAGCAAAGCATTTTGCAATTCAGAAGTGAACCAATAACCGAATTCATCCAACAAACCACCCAACATAAATTTAGTATTAAACATAGGCACGAAAGTTGCTGCAAACAATCCGCCTACTACGCTACCGACTCCGCATAGAGCAAATAAAAAGAGGTAAGAATAGCCTCGGTAGGCTGCTTTAATATGCTGATTAAAAAATATATAGAGCGCAAACGTAGTAACAACATAAAGAAAATTTGAAGTTGTTAAAACGAGTGTGAGAGCAAAGGGCGTGCCTTGAAATAGATCGGCAATAACATAGCCGCTATATGCACCTAAAAATGTGCTTAGTCGACGTGTGTTCGGGAAGCGAATGAGCAAGCCAAGTAAAACGGAGTTGGCAGGCCAAAAAAACGCGAGAAAACTTAAAGGGCGAGATGCGATGCCAATGAAACAACATACTGCAATAATGATGCTAAACAGGAGAAAATATTTTAAAAAGGAGAAAGGTGAAAATTCACGAAGTGAGTATGGCATCAGCTGCCCTTAATGATAAATACTCTTATCTAAGAGTAATAAAATATTATGCATGATTAAACATTCATCATAATTCAGAGGAGAAGTTGAATACAATAAAAAACAAACTAATATTATAAAAAAGTAAGTTATTAAAACTTAATAGTCGATGAACTGTGTAAATATTCTAAAATTAAAAAATGAAAAAAATCATCATAAATAAAGAAACTATTAAATAAACCGATTATGTGCGGTGAAACCCCCCTTACAACACATAGATGAATAGTTTTGTTGGGAAAATCATCCGAAAGACTAAGACGCTTCAACTAGCATGGGAAATTAGAAATCAGGTACAATTGGCGGGATTAATTTTGTGTTTGGTGTATTTGAAGGCCAATACATACATTCTTTGTTAAATAAATAGGCCTGCCAGGAGTTATCCCCGCATGAGTGCCATTACTCCATACGACTGGGCGATTATCGCCTTCGTGATCGGCGTTACATTTCTTTGCGTCTTTATGCTCACAGTTCCCTTACTTCTCGGGGGAAAATCGTGGGGACGTGCTAAGCAAGAGCAGTTTGAATCAGGTGTCGTGAGTGCTGGTGGCGCTCGCATTCGCCTGTCTGCAAAGTTTTATTTAGTCGCAATTTTCTTTGTTGTCTTCGACTTAGAGGCTCTTTACCTCTATGCATGGTCTACTTCTGTGCGTGAAGTAGGGTGGTTGGGATATACCACTGTTGTGATCTTTGTCGTTGATTTATTGATTGCGCTTGTTTATGCCTTCTCTGTAGGTGCTCTAAGTTGGTCGCCAGCAGATCGCCGTAAATCAGCAGGTGAGGCGATTAAAATCGGTTCACCAACAATGAACATTGCTGAAATTACACGCTTTAATTCTATTGAAGAGCTCGTAACTGACCCTACAGGCCAGATTCCAGCTCAATCATCAGGTCGTGTTAAGTCAAAAACTACACCTGCATTGTCATCTGAAAAGGAGTAAGTCGGGATGAAATATACTCTGACCCGCGCGAATCCGGATGCTGATCAATACCCATTGCAAGAACGTCAAATTGTGACGGATCCGCTTGAAGAGGAAGTGAATAAAAACGTATTCATGACTCGTTTAGAGGATGTCTTGCATACAGCAGTAAACTGGGGACGTAAAAACTCCTTGTGGCCATTTAACTTTGGTACCTCATGTTGTTACGTCGAATATGCAACGACCTTAACAGGTGTGCATGACTTGTCACGTTTCGGTGCAGAGGTTATCCGTGCTTCACCTCGTCAGGCTGACTTGATGATTGTTGCAGGGACCTGTTTCGTAAAAATGGCACCAGTTATTCAGCGTCTTTATGAACAGATGTTAGAGCCTAAATGGGTCATTTCGATGGGTGCTTGTGCAAACTCTGGAGGTATGTACGACATCTATTCAGTAGTACAAGGTGTAGACAAAATTATTCCTGTTGACGTGTACGTCCCAGGTTGTCCGCCTCGTCCTGAAGCATTAATTCAAGCTTTAATGCTTTTACAAGACCAGATTCAATTAGAGCGACGCCCGCTTTCTGCCGTGATCGGTGATGATCTTCAGCCAGTGTATAAGCCAAAGATGATGCCAGAACGTGACCGTAAGAATGCACAGCGTATTGCCGTTAAAAACTTACGCTCTATGGATGAGATTAAATAATTTTTTGACGGTGTTTTGACATATCTAACTGATATGTTCATCGAGAAAATTGACAGAATTTGTATTAAATAGGAAGCCAAGCCAATGGCTGAAACTGACATTGCTATGCCAGAGTCAACAGCAGTTGATTCACGCCCAGCATTTGCAATCGTAGAAGAGCTCAAAACCAAATTTGGTGAGAACTTTTACGTGCAGGCGACTTTTGAAGAGTTTCCAACAGTCTGGGTTGAGCGCGCACGCGTGCAAGAAGTCCTTATGTTCCTACGTAAAGTGGAACGTCCGTATGTAATGCTATTTGACTTATCTGCGATGGATGAACGTTTACGTGTTCATCGTGATGGTCTACCAGCATCTGACTTCACTGTGTTCTATCATTTATTATCGCTTGAGCGTAATAGTGACATTCGTATCAAGGTTGCCTTGAACGAAAATGATCTTAACATTCCGACAGCGACAAATATCTGGCCAAATGCCAACTGGTATGAACGTGAAGCTTACGATATGTTCGGTATCAATTTCGAAGGGCATCCAATGCTCCGTCGTATTTTGTTGCCAACGTATTGGGAAGGTCATCCGCTTCGCAAAGAATACTCAGCACGTGCGACAGAATATACGCCGTACATGCAAGACAAAGCGAAACAAGACTTTGAACAAGAGCACTTACGTTTTGTGCCGGAAGACTGGGGTCTTAAGCGTGGTAACGCTGATGAAGACTTTATGTTCTTGAACTTGGGTCCTAACCATCCATCTGCACATGGTGCGTTCCGTGTTGTATTGCAGTTAGATGGCGAAGAAGTGAAGGACTGTGTACCTGATATCGGTTATCACCACCGTGGTGTGGAAAAGATGGCTGAACGTCAAACATGGCATTCTTTCATTCCTTATACTGACCGTGTTGACTACCTAGGTGGTTGTGCTCAAAACATGCCGTATGTGATGGCTGTCGAGCAAATGGCAGGTATTAAAGTTCCTGAACGTGCGCAAGTGATTCGTGTCATGTTGAACGAATTGTTCCGTATCAATAACCACTTATTATTCTGTGGTACGGCAATTCAGGATGCCGGTGGTATGACACCAGTATTCTATATGTTCGCAGACCGTCAAAAAGTTTACGACATTGTTGAAGCAATCACGGGTTACCGTATGCATCCAGCATGGTTCCGTATTGGCGGTACAGCACACGATCTTCCAAACAACTGGCAAAAGCTTGTTAAAGAATTGCTAGAGTGGATGCCTAAACGCTTAAACGAATACTACACAGCAGCATTGAAAAACTCTGTGTTTATTGGTCGTACGCGTAATGTTGCACAATACGATGCCAAATCTGCACTCGCATGGGGTGTAACTGGTACTGGTTTACGCGCAACAGGTATCGATTTTGATGTACGTAAATATCGTCCATACAGCGGCTATGAAAACTTCGATTTTGATGTGCCGGTTGAGTATGAAGGCGATGCTTATGCACGTGTGCTTGTTCACTTCCGTGAAATTACCGAGTCGCTAAAAATTATTCAACAGTGCTTGGATAACATGCCTTCTGGTCCATACAAAGCGGATCATCCATTGGCTGTTCCACCACCGAAAGATAAGACATTACAAGATATTGAAACCTTGATTACGCACTTCTTGAGCGTTTCATGGGGTCCTGTCATGCCAGCGGGCGAGTCATCATTTATGACTGAAGTGGTTAAAGGTGCAAGTACTTACTACTTGACTTCAGATAAAGCGACCATGAGTTATCGTACTCGTATTCGTACACCGACGTTTACTCACTTACAGCAAATGCCGTCAGTGATTAACGGAAGTTTAGTATCTGACTTAATCATTTATCTGGCGACCATTGACGTGGTTATGGCTGACGTGGATCGCTAAGAGGTAACACATAATGATGATTTTGACTGATAAAAAACCACGTGTGAATGTTGAAGGGATTTTGACTGCAGAAGAAATCCACGATATCGAACATCACATTGGTCACTATCCATACCCTCGTGCAGCCTCTTTGGATGCATTGAAATGCGTACAGCGCCGTAATGGTTGGGTAGATGACGCTCAGATGAATGCTATCGCACAGTTGTTGTCGATGAGCGTTGCTGATTTGGAAGGTGTCGCAACATTTTACAACCGTATCTATCGCCATCCGGTAGGTCGTCATGTGATTTTGCTTTGTGACTCAATTGCTTGCTTCTTGATGGGTGCAGAAACACTTGCTGAAGCATTCCAGCGCGAATTAGGAATTCAGTATGGTCAAACGACACCAGATGGTCGTTTTACGTTGCTTCCGATTTGCTGCCTAGGCAACTGCGACAAAGGCCCAACTTTAATGATTGATGAAGATACTCACGGTTTAGTCGAAGTGACATCAATTAAACAGTTATTGGAGAAGTATGTATGAATACTGAACCAAAACCAATTTATGGCGACGGTAATCCGGAAACTCATCCGCTCACTTGGCGTTTAAGCAAACAAGAAGCGGTACGTAGTGCTGATGATTACGAAGCACTTGAAGGTTATGCAGGCTTTAAAAAAGCATTAGGCATGAAACCTGCTGAAGTGTTAGACGTCATTAAAGCTGCAACTGTAAAAGGTCGTGGTGGTGCGGGTTTCCCAGCGGGTATTAAATGGTCATTGATGGCACCAAATGATGGTGGTCCACGTTACTTGATCTGTAATGCCGACGAAATGGAACCGGGTACCTTTAAAGACCGTTTGTTGATGGAAAAACTTCCACATCAATTGATCGAAGGCATGTTAATTGCGGGTTATACCTTAGAAGCAACTCAAGGTTATATCTTTATCCGTGGTGAATACATCGAGGCTGCTCAATATCTAAATGAAGCGTTAGAACAGATTCGTGCTAAAGGTTATTTAGGCGAAAACATCTTAGGTTCTGGCTGGAATTTTGATCTGCATGTACATACGGGTGCAGGGCGTTATATCTGTGGTGAAGAAACTGCATTGATTAACTCGCTTGAAGGCCGTCGTGCTAACCCTCGTACTAAGCCACCGTTCCCGCAAGTTGCAGGGGCATGGGGCCGTCCGACGATTGTGAACAACGTTGAAACTTATAACAACTTGCCAGCAATCATGCTTCGTGGACCAGAGTGGTATATCGGTTTATCAGCTGGTAAATCAAAAGATCCAGGCACTAAAATTTATGGTGCATCGGGTAAAGTTAAATTCCCAGGTCTTTGGGAATTGCCGTTTGGTACAACTGCACGTGAAGTCATTGAAGATCATGCAGGTGGTATGCGTGAGGGCTTAAAGCTCAAAGCATGGTTGCCAGGTGGTGCTTCAACTGACTTTTTACCAGCAGATACCATTGATTTACCAATGGATGCGGACACGATTATGAAAGCAGGTTCTCGTTTGGGAACATGTTTGTTAATGGTGGTAGACGAAACTCAATGTATGGTATCGCTCACTCGTAACTTAGAAGAGTTCTTTGCGCGTGAATCATGTGGTTTCTGTACACCGTGCCGTGATGGTTTGCCATGGGCTGTTAAAGCGCTTAAAGCACTTGAAGCAGGCGAAGGTAAGAAAGAAGATATCGACCATTTACAAGAACTAACTCGTAAATTATGGATTGGTAAAACTTTCTGTGCCCACGCACCAGGTGCGATGGAGCCGCTTATGGGCGCACTCAAACATTTCCGTGGTGAGTTTGAAGCGAAAGTGACGAATCGTCCTGTCGTGCAAACCAGCAACGTAGAACAAGCTTAAGGAATTCGACTATGGCTACAATTCATGTCGATGGAAAATCGTATGAAGTCAACGGCTCGGAAAACTTGCTACAAGCATGTTTGAGTCTGGGCATCGACATCCCATATTTTTGTTGGCATCCATCCTTAGGTTCGGTTGGTTCTTGCCGTCAATGTGCTGTTACGCAATATGCGAATCCAGAAGATACGCGTGGTCGTTTGGTCATGTCTTGCATGACACCAGCATCTGACAATACCTATATCTCAATTGAAGACAAAGAAGCAACGGATTTCCGTGCATCTATTGTTGAATTTTTGATGACCAACCACCCGCACGACTGTCCAGTTTGTGAAGAGGGTGGTCACTGTCATTTACAAGATATGACTGTAATGACAGGTCATGACCGTCGTCGCTATCGTTTTACAAAACGTACGCATTACAACCAAGAACTCGGCTCATTCATTGCGCATGAAATGAACCGTTGTATTGCTTGTTACCGTTGTGTTCGTTACTACAAAGACTATGCAGGCGGTACAGATTTTGGTGTTTATGCCAATGCATCTCGTGTTTACTTTGGTCGTCCGGAATCAGGTACTTTAGAGTCTGAATTCTCTGGTAACTTGACTGAAGTATGTCCAACAGGTGTATTCACTGATAAGACTCATTCAGAGCGTTATAACCGTAAATGGGACATGCAGTATGCACCAAGCGTGTGTCAAGGCTGTTCTTCTGGCTGTAACATTTCTCCGGGTGAACGCTATGGTGAAATTCGTCGTGTAGAAAACCGTTTTAATGGTTCAGTTAACCAATATTTCCTTTGTGACAAAGGTCGTTTTGGCACAGGTTATGTCAACCGTGCAGACCGTCCACGTCAGCCACAGTTCCGTAATGGCGAAACTGTTGCAACTGTTTCTGTCGATCAAGCTCTCGATCAAGCGATTGCGAAGCTTCAAGGCAAAAAAGTTTTGGGTATTGGTTCTCCTCGCGCAAGCTTAGAATCAAACTACGCATTACGTGAGCTTGTAGGTCAGGCAAACTACTCAACTGGTATTGCACAAAAAGAGCAAAAGCTTGTTGAACTTGCTGCCTCTATCATGCAAACCGAGGGTATTTACAACCCGAACATGCGTGAAATTGAAAGCTATGATGCTGTTCTGATCTTAGGTGAAGACCTAACTCAAACTGCACCTCGTATGGCATTGTCTGTTCGCCAAGCTGCGAAAAACAAAGCACGCGAAATGGCTGCAAAAACACGTACACCAGATTGGTTGGCTGAGCCTGTACAACGTATTGGTCAAGAAGCAAAATCTCCGGTTTACATTTTAGCTGCAACTCAAACTCGTCTTGCTGACATTGCAACTGGTGAAGTGGTTGCTTCTCCAAATGACATCGCGCGTTTAGGCTTTGCAGTTGCTGCGGCAGTGAGTGGTGAAGTTGTAAGTGGTTTAGATGAAGATGCAAAAGCATTTGCTCAAACCATTGCTGACACTCTAAAAGCAGCAAACAAACCATTAATTATTGCGGGTACAAGCTTGCAAGATGCTTCTATTATGGAAGCTGCTGCACAGTTAACTCAGAACTTAGGTTCTAAAGCTGGTTTAAGTCTTGTAGTTCCTGAAGTGAACTCTATGGGCTTGGCATTGTTTGGTGGTTTAAGCCTTGAACAAGCCTTTGCTCAAGACTACGACACACTGGTTATTGTTGAAAATGACTTGTTCCGTCGCTTACCTGCTGCACAAGTAAAAGCTGCATTAGATAAAGCTGAAACAGTAATTGTGCTTGATCACAGTGAAACTAAAACTGTGAAACAGGCTGATATCGTTCTTTCAGCAGCAAGCTTTGCAGAGGGTGATGGTACTGTTGTAAGCCAAGAAGGTCGTGCACAGCGCTTCTATCAAGTTTACGATCCAAGTTACTACAAACCTGAATACGCAATTAAAGAATCATGGCGTTGGTTACATGCCATTGAAACTGGCATTAAAGGTAAAGCTGTAGATTGGACATTGCTTGACGATGTAATTGAAAGCATCGTGAAAAATGTACCAGTACTCGAAGCTATCCAAGATGTAGCACCTGATGCAGGTTACCGTGTACATGGCTTGAAAATCGCGCGTGAACCACGTCGTTATTCGGGTCGTACAGCAATGCGTGCGCCGTTATCGGTTCATGAGCCTAAACAGCCTACCGATCCAGATTCAGCATTAACATTCTCAATGGAAGGTTATGTTGGTCCGCAAAAAGCATCATCATTAGTACCATTTGCATGGGCTCCGGGTTGGAACTCTCCACAATCTTGGAACAAATACCAAGATGAAGTCGGTGGTCACTTAAAAGGTGGTGATTCGGGTGTTCGTTTATTCGATCGCTTGGCAAAACGCCCTGCACGTAGCTATGTTGCTCCAGTGCCGGTTGTTGCAAACCCTGAAAGTTTCCGCTTAGTACCAATGCATCATATTTTTGGTTCTGGTGAATTCACGATTAAAACACCTGCAATGGAAACTCGTATTCCTGAAGCTGTGTTTGCAGTGGGCGAACAAGATGCAACTCGTTTGAACCTTCAAGAAGGTCAACGCATTACAGTAAAAGCAGGCGAAACGACTGTAAGCTTGCCGGTACAAGTAATTGAATATTTACCTACAGGTTATATTGGTTACCCAGTTGGTTTAGCACCAATGGTGTCACTAGCTGAGCCTGTTTCAGTGGCTTTAGGAGTGTAATTCATGAATCAAGAAATTATACGTCAAACGCCACTTTGGGCTGAGAACTGGCCAATCGCCTACGCTGTAGTTCAAGCAGTTGTGATTTTGCTTGTTGTAGTTTTAGTTGCAGCGTTGATGTCTTTTATTGAGCGTCGTTTACTTGCTTGGTGGCAAGACCGTTATGGTCCAAACCGTGTTGGTCCTGGTGGTATGTTCCAGATCGTTGCCGACATGCTCAAGATCATGTTCAAAGAAGACTGGACACCAAAGTTTGCTGACAAACTTACATTCCGTTTAGCACCAGCTGTTGCAATGGCAACAGCGGTTCTTTCATTCATGGTAATCCCGGTGAGTCCTTCACTAGGTGTTGCCGACATGAGTATCGGTTTGCTGTTCTTTATGGCGATGGCTGGTATTGCTGTCTATGCAGTATTGTTTGGTGGCTGGGCTTCAAATAACAAATACTCATTGCTTGGTGGTTTACGTTCGGCTGCTCAAACCATTTCTTATGAAGTGTTCTTGGGTATCTCATTGATGGGTGTGGTTGCAATTGCAGGCTCATTTAACCTTCGTGAAATTGTTGAAGCACAACGTGATGTTTGGTTTGTTATTCCACAATTCTTAGGTTTCTTGATTTTTGTGGTTGCTGGTGTTGCGGTAACTCACCGTCATCCATTTGACCAACCAGAAGCAGAACAAGAATTGGCTGAAGGTTACCATGTTGAATATGGTGGTATGAAATGGGGTATGTTCTTCGTTGCTGAATATGTCAACGTAGTACTGATCTCTGCATTGATCGTGACTTTATTCTTCGGTGGCTGGTTAGCACCATTCAATTTAGAAATTCCATTTGTTCCGCCAGTATTCTGGTTTGTGATTAAAACAGCATTCTTTGTAATGATGTTTGTTTTGGCACGTGGTTCTTTAATGCGTCCACGTTATGACCAAGTCATGAACTTTGGTTGGAAAATTTGTTTGCCATTGGCGTTGGTCAACTTGTTAGTGACTGGTGCTGTGATTCTGATGAATCAGGCCTAGGACAGCAGGGAGTACAAAATGTATAAATTTCTAGCTGGATTTGGATCAATTGTACGTACGTTACTCATGGTATTTAGCCATGCAACGCGTAAACGTGACACGATTTTATATCCAGAAGTTCCGGCTGAACAGATTGTGCCGCCACGCTTTCGTGGTCGTATCGTATTAACGCGTGACCCTGATGGGGAAGAGCGTTGCGTAGCATGTAACCTATGTGCGGTTGCATGTCCAGTTGGCTGTATCTCATTACAAAAAGCAGAAACAGAAGATGGTCGTTGGTATCCGGAGTTTTTCCGTATCAACTTCTCACGTTGTATTTTCTGCGGTATGTGTGAAGAAGCATGTCCAACAACTGCGATTCAGCTCACCCCAGACTTCGAGTTAGGCGAATACGTACGTCAAGATCTTGTTTATGAGAAAGAAAACTTACTCATTTCAGGTCCGGGCAAATACCCAGACTACAACTTCTACCGTGTAACGGGTATGGCGATTAACGGTAAAGAGAAAGGTCAAGCACAAAAAGAAAGTGCACCAATCGATGTACGGAGTCTATTACCATGATGTGGCCGTTTTATTTGATGGCACTCGTGGCCATCGTTTCTACGGTTCGTGTAGTGACTAACACGAACCCTGTACACGCTTTACTCAGTCTAATTGTTTCATTGCTTGCTGTTGCTGGTATTTTCATGATCGTGGGGGCGCCTTTTGCAGGTGCTCTTGAAATCATCGTCTATGCCGGAGCGATTATGGTTCTGTTTGTCTTCGTGGTGATGATGTTGAATTTAGGTCAACACACCGTTGAACAAGAACGTAAATGGCTTTCTTCAGATGCTTGGGCATATCCAGCACTCATGAGTTTTTTACTCGGCTTGCTTTTAGTTTGGATGCTTGGTGGTGAATACACTACTATTTCAGCACCGCTTGGGGCACAAGTGATTGGACCAAAAGTCGTTGGTCAAGCACTCTTTACTCACTATTTATTATTGGTTGAAGTTGCCGCGATGTTATTGCTAGCAGCCCTTGTTGCAGCATACCACTTAGGTAAACGTGAACCAGGTGCAGAAGAGGAAAAAGAATAATGGGCCAGATTCCTTTAGAACATGGTTTGATTGTTGCAACCATCCTTTTTGCACTCGGTTTTTACGGTGTAATGGTGCGACGCAACCTATTATTTATGTTAATGAGCCTTGAGATCATGATGAATGCTGCAGCATTGGCATTTGTTCTTGCGGGTAGCGTATGGGCACAACCAGATGGACAAGTAATGTTCATCCTGATTTTGACCCTTGCAGCAGCAGAGGCATGTATCGGTCTTGCGATTGTCCTTCAGTTCTATCATCGCTTCCATCATTTGGATGTGGATGCTGCTAGTGAGATGCGCGGATGAGTTATTTATATCTAACAGTATTATTTCCGCTAATCGGTTTTATTTTATTGGCGGCGGGACGAGACAAACTCTCTGAAAACGTTGCAGCAGTTATTGGTGTAGGTTCTGTAGGTTTATCTGCATTATTTGCACTCATTGCTGGAATGGCATTTACCACGAGTGGACAGCAAGTTTTTGTTCAAAACTTGTGGACATGGTTCAATGTTGGCGGTTTTGCCCCTGGCATTAGCTTACATCTAGACGGCTTATCTTTACTCATGATGGGCATGATCACGGGTGTTGGTTTCTTAATCCACATCTTTGCGTCATGGTACATGCGTGGTGAAGAAGGCTATGCGCGTTTCTTCTCTTATTTCAACCTATTCGTTGCCAGCATGCTTGTGCTTGTATTGGGTGACAACTTGGCGTTGTTATTCTTGGGTTGGGAAGGCGTAGGTCTTTGCTCTTACTTGCTGATCGGTTTTTATTATGCAAACCCTGCAAATGGTTGGGCAGCGATCAAAGCGTTTACAGTGACCCGCGTTGGTGACGTATTCTTGCTTATTGCTTTATTCTTGCTTTACCAACAATTTGGTACGCTAAATACTCAGTACATCGTTGAACACGCAGCAGAAGTAATGACGAAGAGCTCGTCACTTACCATCTGGACTGCATTAATGTTGTTCTTAGGTGCTGCTGGTAAATCTGCTCAAATTCCATTGCAAACATGGTTGGCAGATGCGATGGCAGGTCCAACACCTGTTTCTGCATTGATCCACGCTGCAACAATGGTAACGGCTGGTGTGTACTTATGCTGTCGTCTATTCAGCGTATTTGAACTTGCTCCTGAAGTGATGCAATTCATTTCAGTAACAGGCGCAGTCACTTTGTTAGTTGCAGGTTTTGCTGCACTCGTTCAAACAGACATCAAACGTATCTTGGCTTACTCAACAATGAGTCAGTTGGGTTATATGTTTATGGCTGTAGGTGCGGAAGCTTATCAAGCTGGCTTGTTCCACATGTTGGCTCACGCATTCTTTAAGGCATTATTATTCTTGTCTTCTGGTGCGGTTATTCTGGCTTACCATCACGAGCAAAACATTTTCAAAATGGGTGGTTTGTTCAAACGTAACAAATTCCTGTTTGCTTGTTTCGCGATTGGTGGCGGTGCATTAGCAGCGATTCCATTCTTGACTATCGGCTTCTTCTCTAAAGATGCGATTCTTGGTGAAGTTTGGGTACAAGGTCAATCAGTTGCCCTATATCACACCTTATATTGGGTGGGTGTAGCAGGTGCATTCCTGACTTCAATCTATACATTCCGTTTAATCTGGGTTGTATTCTTTGGTCAAGAAAACACGCCTTACCATGAAATTAAGGGTGCAACTTACTGGGCTCCATTGGGTATTTTAGCTGTATTGTCTACTTTTGTAGGTGCAATCTTAAAAGCTCCAGTAGCAGGTATTCTGAATACTGCAAAAATTCCTGAATTCCATGTAGCTGAACAATTTGTAGAAGGCATGCATGGGGCAGAGCATTTAGCGGTAGGTATTGCGCTAGTTGGTCTAGTTGTTGGTATAGCATTATTTACATTTGCTTATGGTGCAGTGAAATCATTTGCTCAAACAAGTTTGGGTTCAGGTTTGGCACATATTTGCCGTACCGCTTTTGGTTTTGATGCGTTGTATGACATCGTTTTTGTTAAACCTTATTTATTCTTCGCCAAAATCTTTGGCCGTGATCCGATTGACGGTTTGTGGTTGGTTCTTCCTGCACTTGTGAAAGGCGGAAACAGTTTTACAAGCTCACGTCAAACAGGTTCATTGCGTGAATACGCATCAAGCATGTCACTCGGTGTAGTGGTGTTATTGATGATCTTGATCGTTATTCAGGTAGTGGGGAAATAAAATGGAAAACAATTTAATTTTACCCGCGCTGATCCTTGTTCCGTTCATTGCCGGTTTTATTTGTTGGTTAGTCGATAAACTCGACAAAACTTTGCCACGCTGGATTGCCTTAATTGGTATGCTCATTACTTTGGGCTTGGGTCTTGCGCTTTGGCAAAGCGGAACTTATAGCTACGAGTTGGGTTCTAAAATCCCAACTTGGTCTGCTGAGTTCTATTTACCGTGGATTCAATCACTCGGTATTGGCATTCACTTAGCTGTGGATGGTTTATCTTTACTCATGGTGTTATTAACAGCGTTACTTGGTGTACTTGCTGTTGGTTGTTCATGGGGAGAGATTCAAAAGAACGTTGGTTTCTTCCATTTAAACCTCTTATGGAGTTTAGGTGGCGTTATCGGTGTATTCTTAGCGATTGACTTGTTCTTGTTCTTCTTCTTCTGGGAGATGATGCTTGTACCAATCTACTTCTTGATTGCGTTATGGGGTCATAAAGGTTCAAACGGTCGTTCACGTGTTTACGCTGCGACTAAGTTCTTCCTTTACACGCAGATCGCTGGTCTAGTGATGTTAATCGGTATCCTTGGTCTTGTGGTTTATGGCTACATGATGACAGGCATGATCGGTTTCGATTACAACTATTTATTAGCTGTAGCTAACCATTTACCTGCGGGCTTAGCATACGGTTTCATGATCTGTTTCTTCATCGGTTTTGCGGTGAAGTTACCAGTATTCCCATTACACGGTTGGTTACCAGATGCGCATGCTCAAGCACCTACAGCAGGTTCTGTAGACTTAGCGGGTATCTTGATTAAAACAGCTGCGTATGGCTTACTTCGTTTTGTTATTCCATTCTTCCCGACAGCTTCTGCACAATTTGCAGACATTGCGATTATTTTCGGTTTGATTGGTATTTTCTACGGCGCATGGTGTGCTTACCAGCAAACTGACATGAAACGTTTACTTGCGTATACGTCGATTTCACACATGGGCTTTATCTTACTTGCGATCTACGCAGGTAACATTTTGACCTTCCAAGGTCTAATGATCATGATGTTGGCACATGGTTTGTCATCAGCTGCATTGTTCATTATGTCTGGTCAAATCTACGAACGTTTACATACACGTGATTTACGTTTAATGGGTGGTCTTCGTGGCCAGCTTCAGTACTTGCCATTTTTCTTAATGTTCTTCGTTGCTGCTCTTGTAGGTGTGCCGGGTCTAGGTAACTTTATTGGTGAATTCCTGATTTTGATGGGTTCATTTAATAAATATCCTGTCTTCACGATTCTTGCTTCTATCAGCCTTGTATTCGCAGGTTTATATGGCTTGATCTTGATTCACCGTGCTTTGTTTGGTGAACCAAATCCTGAACAAAAGCAACATTACACTAGTCCATTGAAAGACTTATCTGCTCGTGAAGTTGGTATTTTGATGATTTGTGCGATTGGTCTCGTTTGGCTTGGTATCTACCCACAAACATTCTTGGATGTATCTCATTCAAGCATGCAGTGGTTAGTCAATAGTTATGTGCCAGTACAAGAAGTCGTTGAAACTGTTCAGCAAACAGCTACTCAACTTGACCATGTGGAGATCCAATAATCATGAACTTCACAGTATCATACTCTACGCTTATGCCTTTAACTCCGGTGATGATTGTTGCTTTGACAACAATCGTCGTCATGTTGTTAATTTCTATTAAGCGTAATCATAATTTAATCGCAACGACTTCTGTTGTTGGTTTAAACCTCGCTGCACTTTATATTTTATTTGCAGTATTTGGCGGTAAGTTTGTACCGGCAAATGTGATGGGCATGTTTATGGTTGATCCATTTACCATGTTCTATCAATTTATGATTTTGATTGCGGCATTGGCTTGTTGTACTTTGTCCCACGCCTATATCGAAACTTATAAAGACAACCGCGAAGAGTTATACCTTTTGTTACTTGCTTCAGTAGCAGGTGCAATGTTGATGGTTGCAAGTTCTCACTACGCGTCGTTCTTCATTAGCCTTGAGTTAATGTCGATTCCTGTGTATGGCTTACTTGCTTATACGTATCAACGTAGTAATTCACTTGAAGCGGGTATTAAATACCTTGTACTTTCAGCAACAGCTTCTGCAATGTTGTTGATGGGTATGGCATATATCTATGCATATACTGGTTCGCTTTCATTCTATGATTCTGTACAAGCATTATTTGAAGCAATCAAACAGCCAATGGTGTTATTAGGTTTAGCACTTATTATCTTTGCTGTTGCATTTAAATTGTCGCTTGCGCCGTTCCATAAATGGACACCGGATGTATATGCAGGTGCACCAGCACCAATGGCAACTTTCTTAGCAACTGCTGCTAAAGTTGCAACAATTGGTTTATTCGTGCGCTATATGCTTGCTTCGGGCGCAATGATGGTGAACTCGTTAGTAACTATTTTGACAATCATTGCTGTATTGTCGATTTTGGTTGGTAACTTACTCGCTGTTCGTCAAGTTAACTTAAAACGTATTCTTGGTTATTCATCTATTGCTCATTTTGGTTATTTGTTAATTGCTTTAATTAGCATGACTTATGCAAGCTTGGGCAGTGTAACTGTATATGTGGTGTCTTATGTATTAACAACTATCGGTGCCTTTGGTGCGGTAGCGTTAATGTCTAGCCCATATAACAACGTAGATGAAGCACAAAGTCTTGCAGACTACCGTGGTTTGTTCTGGCGCCGTCCAGTACTTACAGCAACTTTAACAGTCATGATGTTGTCTTTGGCTGGTATTCCATTAACAGCAGGCTTTATTGGTAAGTTCTTGGTGGTAATGGCAGCTGTAACAACTCAACACTGGTTCTTAGCTGCAATGATTATTGTGGGTAGTGGTATTGGTTTGTACTATTACTTACGTGTGATGGTTGTCATGTATATGACACCACCAGAAACTCCTCGTATTGATGCAGATGCTCATTGGGGACAAAAAGTGGGTGGTTTAATGGTATTGGCTGCTGCTGCATTAGTTATTATTTTGGGTGTTTACCCAGATCCAATGATTAATTTGGCATTAAAAGCAGAAATTTTATCTCCATTACATTTCATGCTTTCACAACAGTAAGTCTGGTGTACAAAAAAGCCTCCAAAACTGGAGGCTTTTTTTTATTGAGCATTAAAAAAAGATTATAATAAATACGTTTTTATATTTTTAGGTAACATCTGTGGCCATTCAAGAAATTCGTCACCCACTTATTCGTCATAAATTAGGTTTGTTACGTCGTGCTGATATCAGTACCAAGAACTTCCGTGAGCTTGCTCAGGAAGTGACTATGTTATTGACGTATGAAGCAACAAAAGATTTACCAGTTGTGGATTGCGAAATTGATGGATGGGCTGGAACTGTTACTACACAGCGTATTGCTGGTAAGAAAATAACGATTGTACCGATTTTACGTGCCGGAATTGGTATGTTGGATGGTGTACTTAACCTAATTCCAAGCGCAAAAGTGAGTGTTTTAGGTCTTGAGCGTAATGAGGAAACTCTAGAAGTTCGTACTTATTATAAAAAACTAGTTCCAGATGTCGCTAACCGTCTTGCGATGATTATTGATCCAATGTTGGCAACAGGTAATTCTTTAGTTGCTGCTATTGATGTGTTAAAGGCGAGTGGGTGTAAAGATATCCGTGTTATGGTGTTAGTTGCCGCTCCAGAAGGTGTTGCTAAAGTTGAAGCAGCTCATCCAGATGTGCAAATTTATACAGCATCTATTGATAATGGCTTAAATGAACAAGGTTATATTGTTCCTGGCTTGGGCGATGCTGGTGATAAAATTTTTGGTAGTGTACAAAAAGATTAATTTTTTGAAATCGTAATAAAAAGAGACTTCATTAAACCGTATAATTTTAAAACGGAATCGTGAGTCTCTTTTTTATTTACCGCAACAACTGGATTGGAAAAGTAGGGGAAAGATCATGAAGCAAGAGTTTTATACTGGATGGGTAAAACAATATAACCCTGATAAAGGGTTTGGTTTTATTGAAACTACTGAAGGAGATATTTTCTTTCATATTTCTGATTTCCCTGCATCAGAGGGCGAACCGAAAAGAAATGAAAAAGTAAGATTTCTTGCCGCAGATAATCAGGGCAAATTTAAAGCGATCAAAATTGAGCGTGTTGACCCAAATCCTGCGAAAACCAAGAAAAATAAAATTGCGAATCACAATAAAGCGATCACAAGCGAATTGTTGTCAAATTTTCGACGTTAATGAATGAAAAGATCAGGTTTTAAACCTGATCTTCACAAAATTGTAAGAATGCTTTGAGGCCTGGACCCTGATACTTTTGACGGTGTACCAACATATAAAGTGGGCGGGTAAGCTGCCAGAAAGGTGTATTTAAGATCACTAATTGACCCTTTTCTATTAGAGGTTCAATAGCAAGTTTAGAAATACATGACATACCTAAACCACCAGCAACAATTTTTAAGATTGCTTCATTGTGACCAAGGGTGAGGCGAATATTCGCGTCTGGTAGATCTTGCAATATAGCGTTATCAAATACTTCACGCGTTCCTGAACCTTCTTCACGTAAAATCCATTCGACTTGAAGAAAATCATGAGCTGTTAAAGGTCTATTTAAGCGTGCTAATGGATGATTTGGGGAACAGCATACTGCAAGCTCATCATCACGCCAATGGATACATTGGAGCTGAGGTAAATGACATGATCCTTCAATTAAAGCTAAATCAAGTTGGAATTGATTAACTGCTTCAATCATTTGGCGTGTATTGCCCACTTGTAATTGTAAATGTGCTTTAGGATGATGCTGTAAAAAGTTTGCCATTAAATCTGGCATGAGGTAATCACTAATCGTTAAAGTGGCCCCAATACGTAAATCAATGCTTTGCAATTCACCTTTTGCAGCTTGTTCAAAAGCTTCACAGCGACCTAATATTTCTAGGGCTTGTGGTAATAGAAAGCGACCTAAATCATTAAGCTGTAATCGTTTACCTAAACGATCAAATAGAGGAGCACCAAGGCCATCCTCTAAATCTGCTAAAGCCATACTTGCTGCACTTTGCGTCAGTCTGACCGCATCACTGGCTTTAGTGACAGTTCCTTCTTGAGCGACTGCTACAAAAACAGCCAACTGGCGTAATGTCATGCGCATGTTTAAAAAGCCTTAACGTTTAAAAGTATTCATTATTTCGGCTGTCATGCTAACATGAGCGCACTATTTCATGCCACGTTGAAATCATGTCAATTGAAAAATTTAGCGTAGAAAAAGTTTTATCAGTACACCGCTGGACCCCAACTCTTTTCAGTTTCACCATGACTCGCCCTGCTCATTTTAAATTTACGGCTGGGCAATTTGCACGTATTGGGTTGAAAGTTGGAGAGGAGCTTGTTGTTCGTGCTTATTCGGTTGTCTCCTCACCATTTGATGAAACGCTTGAATTCTTTTCGATTGTAGTGCCCGACGGCGCATTTACATCAAATCTTCAACATCTAAAAGTAGATGATGAGCTTTACTTAGAAAAAATACCTTATGGCTATTTGACCTTAGCTCGCTATCAACAACCTTTACCGCATGATTTATGGTTACTGGCAACAGGTACAGGTTTAGCTCCATTTTTATCGATGCTACAAGACTTTGAAACTTGGACTAATTATCAAAAGATTAATTTGGTTTACAGTGTCCGTACTGAAGCTGAATTAGCGTATGTCGTTCGTATTCAAGAGATTGCTGAAACTTTTGGAGAAGGGCACAATGGTTTTAAATTTATTTCAATTATTACCCGTGATCCATCTGCACCGTTACATGAGCGTTTACCAATTTTGATTGAAAATGGTGAACTAGAAAAATCTGCTGGTATAGAACTGAACCCTGCCACTAGCCATGTCATGCTTTGCGGAAATCCGCAAATGGTAGATGACACTAAAGAGGCTTTAAAACGACGTGGTTTGACGATGAATCGTCGAGGTGAGGGAAATATTGCGGTAGAAAATTACTGGTAATAAATCTTATTTTGGAATTACTTAAAAATTAATTTTATGGATATGTTTATTAGTGGACAAACATATCCATAAATTCGCGAATTTCTGCGATTGCACTATCTACATCAGTTGAAAGCCAAGTTGGTTCAAAAAGACCTGCATAATGTTCCAAACGATCTTGAGGGACAACTAAGCGAACAGGGCAGTCTTCTTCAAGCAAACGCCAAGGTAAAATCGGAACTTCATTATCCAAAAAAATATTGATATTACGAATATCAACAATCATGGCATTAATGCAGTCAGGAAACGGCATGACGGAAAATTCTTCAGTACGGCGACGAAAATACTCTAAATCACCCCATTTGAGTTCATAACTTGGTTTATTAAATTCAATAATACCAATGAGATGTTCGTCTCTCGTCTGATGTAAATAACATTGATGTGTGACGTCAGTGTCGAGATCAAGTGTTACGTTTTGCTGACGATACATCATAAAATAGAGCAGCTTTAAAACAAGGGGGCTTATTATAGCCTATTTTATAAAAAGTGAGCGCTAAAACATATTGTATTACAAATAGAACATTGAAGAAGCTGGGGCATAACTCATCATTATTTTTTAAGGGTAAAATAATTTCGCCTAAATTTTATACTGTTTTTATGATTTTAATAGTAGAGTTTTGCAACCACAGACACCTTAGCATAATGCTTTTTCACACAATGCAACAAACCAAATTGCTATGATGATTATAAAGTTAATGATAAAAGAAGAGGGGAAAGAAGATGCATGATTTTTCAAAACCACCTCATGTGACGAGTCCTGAAGAAACTGCGAAAAAAAGAAGATTGCCAGTTTACATTTTAATTATTGTTGGGCTTTTTCTTATTGCATTGATCGTCTACATGGTTGCTGATCACAGCAAAACACCTAAAGAAGAAGCCGCTTTTCAACATGAGGCCACACCACATGTCATTAAGAGCACTTCAGATTTAAATATTTATAAAGGGTAATAAGCTAACCAGTATATCTTTATAGAAAGCCTTTAGGACGTGACCTGAAGGCTTTTTTTGCAACCTTTTGCATCAATTTGTTGTATTTATGCAGAACTGTGTTGATTAGAAAATATTCAAAACATAAGGTGAGATAGACCGCATTCATCGTCATTTTTAACAACGAAAAGTGTTTTTCATTATTGATAGCACTGAAAAGAACATAACAATTGAGGACATAACAATATGAATGAATTTTTTGATGGGCCTCGCGGCGCTCAGTTTGATGCGATGTATTACTGGGATCAGTTTCATCCTATTTTAGCTGCAATCGTCATCTTACTGGTAGGCTGGATAATTGCTTTATTGGTTGCGGCAGGTGTTAAAAAACTCCTGCAAAAGGTAAATACCAATGCAAAATTATCTTCAGCGACTGGGCGTACTCCAAATATAGAAGGCCTTATTTCAAAAGTCGTATTCTGGTTTATTTTAATCTTAGCTGTTGTCGCAGCTCTCAATGTACTTAACATTAGTGGAGTAAGTGGCCCGTTCAGCAATATGGTGAATCAGGTACTCGTCTATATTCCAAATATTATTGCTGCTGTTGTGGTAGGTTTTATTGGTTGGATCGTTGCTCGACTGGTGCGAGCAGGGGTGACCAATGTCTTATCGCGAACTCAACTCGATGATAAGTTAAGCAGCGAAGTGGGTGTAGGTGGAATTAGCCAAAATATTGGTGAAATTCTTTACTGGCTTGTATTGTTACTTTTCCTTCCGATTGTTCTTTCAATACTAGGATTAACAGGCTTACTGATTCCAGTTCAAAATATGGTAAATGACGCCGTAGCGTTCTTACCAAATATCTTTATCGCTGGCGTTATCGTTTTTGTTGGTTATATCTTGGCAAAAATTGTACGTGGTATTGTTGAAGGTTTGGTAAATAGCTTAGGTGTTCAGGCTCAAGCTGAAAAAATTGGTCTTTTCAAAAGCTCTAACGTAGGCAAATTCTTAGGTTCATTTGTTTTTGCAATCATCATTATTACCACGTTGATTGTGGCGTTTGAAGCTTTAGGCATTGAGACAATTTCTCAGCCAGCGACAGCAATGCTCAATGAAATCTTGCAGGCAATTCCAAATATTATTGCTGCTGGTTTAATTCTGCTGGTTGCTTATATTGTTTCTCGTTTTGTTGGCCGCTTAGTCGCTGAATTAATTGCAGGTACAGGCGTTGATGAAATTCCTGCAAAATTAGATGTACAACGCTTTTTAGGTGAAACTAAAGTTTCTAATGCAGTTGGCTGGCTAATTGTATTCTTTACCATGCTGTTTGCAGTTTCTGAAGCTGCGGATCGTCTTGGTTTCGATCAGATTAGTGGTCTAATCGCAATGTTTATCCATTTCGGTGCAAACATTCTATTGGGCGCAGTAATCTTGGTTATTGGTTTCTGGCTTGCCAATGTTGTGGCAAACGTAGTTCAACGTGGTGAATATAATAGCTCGCGTTGGTTGGGTAGTTTAGTTCGTGTGCTAATTATTGGTCTAGTACTTGCGCTTGGTTTAAGAGCGATGGGTATTGCGGATTCAATCGTTAATCTTGCATTTGGTTTAACTCTAGGCGCAGTTACAGTTGCTTTCGCTCTTGCATTTGGTTTAGGTGGTCGCCAACCAGCTGAAAGACTATTGAGTGATTTGTTAGATAAAGCTAAAAAAGAAGCGAATGAACCAAATCCTCTGTATCAACCACCTTCTACTACCACTACGAGCACTCCATCTGCCAGTAGTTCATCTGCAACGACTACTTCGTCAACATCTACAGTTGCACCGACGACAACTACAACTTCACCGTCAACCGTGTCATCTGACGCAAAACCCGCTGATTCTGCGCAAGTAAATCCAGCACAACCACCAGTAAATAAACCGTTTGGATCTACTGGAGAAAATGACGAAATTTAGTAGATGAAACTAATTTTCAGATAAACAGTACAAAAAATCTTTGATTTTTGTGATAAGTTCGACCACTCTATATTGAGTGGTCGTCCTTTTTTGGCCGTTATAAAAACAAATAAGTGAGGAAAATACGATGAAGAAACCAGGTCGTTTTTTAGCACCGATTGTCATTGCGGGAATTACCGTAGGTTTTTTAGCAAGTGCTTATAAATTTGTCTTTAACAAATCTAATTCATCAAAACAGACAACAACTCATACGCGTAATTCTGAAAATTCGTCAAATGATTCGAAAGCATCAAATTAGCTTCTTTGTCATTTAAACATATTGTGCTGCTGCATAAGCGGAAGACCAAGCCCATTGGAAGTTATAACCTCCTAAGTGGCCAGTCACATCAAGTACTTCGCCAATAAAAAACAGCCCTTTTTGCTTTTTACTTTCCATGGTTTTGGAAGATACTTCAGTTGTATCCACTCCACCTAAAGTAACTTCGGCAGTACGATATCCTTCTGTACCTGATGGTTTGACAGTAAAACCATGTAGTTGCTCGGCAATATGATCTAACAGTGCATCACTGATATTACCAATCGCTGTTTCACTCTGCTCGCTCCAGATGAGTTGCTGTAACTCTTGGACAATACTTTTCGCGGTAAACTCGCTAAGAAGGGTACGTAATAGAACTTTGGGTTGCGCTTTCTTTTTATCTTTTAAATAAGTTGCTAAATCTTGGCTTGGGAAAAAGTCAATTTTGAAGCTTTCTCCCGAGTTCCAATAGTTTGAAAGCTGCAAAGAACTTGGTCCACTTAAACCACGATGCGTAAATAATAATGCTTCAGTAAAGCTATTTTTCGAGTTACTGAGGGTCACATCTAAAGCATTACCACTTAGACGTGTAGTGACCTCTTTAATATGATCTGAAAAAGTAAATGGAACTAAACCTGCACGAGTTGGGTAAACCTGATGTCCAAACTTTTGTGCCAGTTCATAGCCAAACCCAGATCCCCCGAGAGTCGGAATAGATAAGCCGCCTGTAGCCACCACTAATGACTCGCAACTAAACCGACCTTGGTTTGTGTGTACAGTAAAGCCGCCTTGTTCTAATGGGTCAATCTGGACAGCTTCGCATTGGGTTTGAATATCAACATTGTTGGTTTTATTGCATTCACTCACCAGCATTTCTAAAATTTCTTTAGCGCCATTTAGCGTGAATAACTGTCCGTGTTTTCGTTCTTCATAAGCAATTTTATAATCACATACCAAACCAATAAAGTCCCAGTTGCTATAGCGTGATAGGGCAGAAATAACAAAGTGTGGATTATGAGAAATATAGTTGTCAGGCTCTACATACAAGTTAGTAAAGTTACACTTACCGCCGCCTGACATTAAAATCTTTTTACCAATTTTATTGGCTTTTTCTAAAATTAAAACCGAGCGCCCTCGTTTAGCAGCATGTGCAGCCAACATGAGTCCAGAAGCACCTGCACCTAAGACAATGACATCGACATGACTGTTAGACATAAGAGATTCTCGATTAATCGTGAAAATTTAAAAGGGGCATATACTATCATGCCGAGCCTTAGTCATGCTAAAGACATTTACTGCTATGGGGAATAATACGACCTGAACATAAGTAAGTTATTGATGTGATTTATTTCTTATATCTGCCTGTAAACCACCAGAATGGATTGCCAGAATGCGAGCTCCCTCAGCAAAGTAATTATTTTTTATAAGATCAAACAGACCAAACATCATCTTTCCCGTATAGATCGGTTCAAGTGGTACGGCATGTTGCTCTTCAAAATTTTCTATAAATGCCAATAGCTCGGGTGAGGTTTTTGCATATCCGCCACAGCAGTATGCATCGGTGAGCGACCAATTTTGTTTTTTGGTCCACTGCCGAATTTCTTGTTGTAAAAAATCACCTTTTAAAGCCGAAAATCCTAAAACCTTTTGATGCGATGCACTTCGCTCAATGAGCCCTGAAATCGTTCCGCCAGTTCCCACTGCACAGCAAATTACATCATATTGCTCTAAATCGCTTTGACTGAGAATTTCCTGACAACCTTGAACTGCCAGTTCATTAGTACCACCTTCAGGAATAATGAAAGTTTCAGGAAATTGATGGTGTAACTGTTGAAGATAGTTGGCATCATTTCGTAATCGATATTCATGGCGTGAGACAAAATGTAGCTGCATTCCTAAGCTTTGGACTCTTGCTAAGGTTGGATTAAGAGGTTTGTCAGCTAACTCTTCTCCACGAATAATGCCTATACTTTTTAAACCAAAAAGATGAGCTGCATAGGCAGTTGCGGCAATATGATTGGAATAAGCCCCACCAAAAGTCAAAATACTTGATAAATTTTGTTGTTTTGCAGCAAGCAAATTGTATTTCAATTTGAAAAACTTATTACCCGAAATTTGAGGATGAACTAAATCTAATCGCTTAATGTCGAGATAAACAGATGAGGGGAGTTCAATGTGTTGGCAGGAGATAGGCTGGGCAATGTGATCAAACATTAGAAATTGAGAAAAATAATGATTGATCACATTGTAGCTTTTTAAATAGAGCTTTAAAAAGCTGTTTACGAACTTGTATCGACAGAAGTAACCACTGACATGCCAGGGCGTAAATGTTCCATTCCTTCCTGATTTGGATCAATGGTAATACGTACCGCAATTCGTTGAACCACTTTGGTAAAGTTTCCTGTTGCATTATCAGGCTTTAATACACTGAACTCAGAACCCGCGGCAGGTGAGATTTGTTCAACATGCCCTGTAAATTTTTTATGTTTCATGGCGTCGACTGTGAACCATGCTTTTTGACCAATTCGCATATTAGCAATTTGGGTCTCTTTGAAGTTAGCGATTACCCAAGTTTGCTGTGGGATGAGGTAGAGTAATTGGGAGCCTGCTGCTACATATTGCCCAACACGAGGGTTCACCTCACCAAGTTGTCCATCCATTGGAGCAACAATGACACTGTAGTCTTTGGTAGTTTGTGCCTGATCTAATTGTGCTTTAGCGCTGGAAACTTGTGCTTCTAAACCTGCTTCTGCGACTTGTGCCGTTTTAAGCGCTTCTTTCGCAACTAAAACATTAGCCTCTGCCTGTTTAAGTGCTGCAAGGTTATTTTCAGCATCTGCTGCAGCTTTATCTTGTTCAGATTTAGAGGCTGCTCCGCTATTTCCTAACTGTTGATAGCGTCTAAGTTGGGCTAAAGAGAGATCATATTGAGCTCTAACTTGTTCAACTTTGGCTTGTGCAGCCACAATATCAGCTTGTTTTTGAGCAATGGACTGGGTTTGATTGGCTAAAGTATTTTTAGCTTGTTCAACCCCTGAGGCCGCTTGCGCTACTTTTTGGTCGTAAGTAGTGGCATCGATATGCATGAGCACTTGACCCTTTTTGACATGGTCAAAGTCCTTAACAACTACATCCTTTACGTAGCCATTAATTTGTGACGATAAAATCGTTGTCTTACCTTTTACATAACTATTGTCAGTTTGCTGAACACTCGTTGCAAAAGGTCCGATTCTCCATGCCCATAAAATCACTAAAATACCGACAATAAGAACACCTAACATCCATAATAAAGTTGAGCGTTTTGTCGGAATTAGTTTACTTGCAGGTGCAGGTGCAGGTGTTGGCTCGTTGGCAGGTGCCTGAGCAGGGGTTTGTTCCAGTTTGTTTTGATCATCTGACATATATCAATCTCAATTTCTATTTCATCAATAATGAAAGCCATTAAGGACGGCTAATTCCTCTACGTTGTAAATATTTACTTCGTGCAATATTAAAACCACCCCACAAGAGTAGTGCGACAGCAAAAATACCGTTTAATGCAATTACATCATTGTAGGCACGCACTTGGGCTTCACGAGTGACCACTTGATTAAGTGAACGCATGGATTGGGCTGTTTGTAATGCTGGGTCAGTCGTAGTAACTGATGCACTGTGTTGATAGGTAGAGAGTCTTTGAGCGACTAGAGGGTCTGCTTGTTCTAAATCTTTAATAATCTCGGCTTGATAGTTTTGCGTGCGGTGTTGTTGATAGGTTGAAAAGAATGAAGACCCGACAAGACCACCGAAAGTTTGGGTTGCAGAAAATAATACGATAAAGGTGACGACATAAGATGGACCTTTAGCAAGTGTCTGTGCAAAGCCAATAAGCAGTAATGGGCCAATAAATAGACCACCAGCAAAGCCGACTAAAAATTGGCTTGCAAAGAAATTCACAGGTCGGACATCACTGGTTAGGTGATAATCTAGTCCACAGGCAACTAAAATTAAAAACTCTGCAAAAAGTAAATGGAAGATAATTCTTTCGCGTGAAAAAGTCAGGGCACTAAAAAGAGTTCCACTTAAAATCCCCACCAAGATGACAACATAGAGTGGAACAAATTGGTCTGGACCCATCCCCATTGTTTTTAAGAAGTTAACTGCTGCATAGCTTTGTTCTGACATTAAAAGTCGAATGGCAAAGGCACCAAAAATGAAACGTAGGGTGGAAGCGGCACCTAACCAGCGTGTCATAATTAATGGATTGGCGCGATAGTGTTCATAGAGCAACCCAAGAACAACTAAGCTAAAACCTGCAATTAATACATAAGCAAGCCACTGGCTATTAAACCACCATAAAATTGGACCTTGTGTGAGCACAATACATAAACAAGCAAAGCCGGGAGCGAGTAAAGCAAAGGTGAAAAAATCTTGCTTCTCAAAAACATAAATTCGTAAGCTACGTGGTAACTTCAATGAAACAACCATGGCTAAACAACAAAGTGCTAAGCCGAGCTCAAATGTATATAGAACAGACCAACTGTCTGTATTTACAAGAAATGGAGAAATAATCCAAGCCAATGGTACGCCGAGTTGCTGAAAGCCGAAGGCGATATATATTCCTTTTGCCATGTCTGCTTTTTTAAAAGCTTGCATGGTGTAATACATGCCTAATGAGCTCAGTGGCGCGCCAGCTAAACCGGCCACAACCCGAGCAAATAGCGCCATTTCATAGGTATGCACAAAAATATGCAAGACCAGAACTGCAATAAAAATCACGAGTCCTATTTCTGAAAATACTCTCAGTCCATACTGTTGTCTGGCTTTAAATAAAATTAGGTTTGAGCTAACGTTTGCCATAACATAGGCCGCAGGTAGCCAAGCAGCCTCGGAAGGCGTCAGTCCATACTCACCTTGAATTAAAGGTAAATTTGCCGTAATAAAACCATTACTTAAGCTTGCTGAAAGAGCGACAAATAAACCGATAAAAAAATAAATAAACCGTTTAGGTACAGAATGTGCAATAGCTGCCGGTGAACCTGGTAAAGTCGGTTGTTCTTCTGGCGTCCAGTCGGGTGGTGTTTCTAAATAACGAGGCGTTTTACTCATTCTATCCCTCGAATTTTTTGTATTTGAATACCTTGAAACAGTAATTCAATTGCTCGTTTTGCTAAGCGAGTCTGTTCTTCTGTTTCATGTCCTTGAAATGAAGAACCCAACATTGCAGTGACCATTGCATAGTCATCAGCAGTTAGATCAGCTCGGCACAATTTTTGTTCTATCGCATTTTCAATCAGTGGGTTAAGTGCATTATTCCGCCGTTCATAAATTTTTAACATAATTGGATCTTGTCGATCAATCACTCTCCAAAAATCTTGCAAAATTGCAAGCTTAGGAAGTTGTCCAATATGTCCTTCAATTAAACGAAATAAACCATCCTCGAATTGTTGAAAATAAGCTGCTTTTTGCTCTAGCTGTGTAATCGCACGTTCTAAAAGAGCGGTAATTAAAGCTTTGCGATCACTAAAGTTACGATAGAACGTTGCTCTGCCGACACCAGCATGATCAATTACAACCTGTAAAGGCACGTTAATACCATGAATACGAAAGCATTCTTCGGCTGCATTGAGTAATTCATCCCGATTCTGGGCAGCAATTTTTTGACGTTTACTCATGTCATTGGTTGGAGAGTTTTAAAGGTTATATATTTAACGGACATTTTTGTCCGTTGTGAAGATATAAATTGTAAAAACATGAAAATTCAATTTTCATCATTTATATCTTCGCTATTTTTATATGCGTCATAAAAAGCTGTTAGAATAGCGCGCAATTGCATGATGCTAGGTCAATACAATGTTTGAGTCCCTTATTCCTCTTTTTTCAATTGCTATGGCATTGATGCTTGGAGCAATAAGCCCTGGGCCAAGCTTTATTTATGTAGCGCAAAATTCAATTTCTAAATCACGTAAACACGGTTTGTTTACAGCATTAGGAACGGGGACTGGCGCAGCTCTTTTTGGTCTATTAGCCGTTATGGGATTACAAGCAGTTTTGTTGGCGGTACCTTCTGCTTATTTAATTTTAAAAATTGGTGGTGGACTTTATTTGCTTTGGCTAGCTTTTAAAATTATTAAACATGCCAAAGAACCTATTGCGATGGAAAACGACGGTAAATCGAAAATGACTTATAAACAAGCATATCGATATGGCTTAATTACCCAGTTAAGTAATCCAAAAATCGCTGTTGTATTAGCCAGTGTATTTACTGCCTTGTTGCCAAAAGAAATCCCAAATTATTACTACGTCGCATTACCAGTGATTTGTTTTATGATTGATGCTGGTTGGTACTCATGTGTGGCAATGCTGTTATCTTCAGAAAAACCTAGAAAAATGTATTTGAAAGCAAAAACCGGCGTTGATCGAGTTGCTGGGAGTATTGTTACTCTACTAGGTTTAAAGCTTATCTTTTTCAAGTAAATAAAGTTTAATTAAAATATCTAAAAGATAAAAAGCCAGACCATTAAAGTCTGGCTTTATTTTTGCGTAAAATATATACAAATTAAAATATCTTTTTCGGCATTTAAACGTTTAAAAAGTGGTAACTTAATAAATAAAACAAAAAGAAATGAGGATCACGTTATGAAAAAACTAATGGTGAGCATTTCTGTAGTTTTTCTCATCTTAACTACAGGATGTGAAATGAGAACGATGAGCAAGCAGCAACCAGCAAATGAACGGAGCATGAGTATTGTTGGTACACCTGTGCACGAAAAAGACTATAAGATTTCCGACTTACAAGCCAATAATCGTGAGCAATCCAATTATTAAGTTATTGGTAGGGTATATCATTTATTGCATTTTTAATGTGGTAAGTGCTTGCGAACCTGCCTCTTTAGATTGGGAGTTTTTTTAGGAAAAATACGATGTAAATCATGGCGGTATGTATATCCTAAAAGAATTTCAAAGGGTTGAGGATTTCTATCCGTACAACTGGCCGAGCGATAAACGCTTTCAAGGTGAAAACAAGCAAACAGAGCTATTTAATTATTTGGATGAAAATAAGAATAGTTATTTAATAAATGAGGAATTAGGAAACATACATGTTTTGTTTAATAATCCTTGTGAAGGGTGGCCATGGTCGTAATTTAAAATTGTTTATTCATGCTTGTTTAAAACTTAGATATTTAAAATAAAAAAGCTCCCAATTTAGGGAGCTTTTTTATGAATCTAGATTAAGAAACTTTATCGCCAGGTTTTGCACCGCTATCTGGAGAAATAATGAAAATACCTTCACCATTTCCAGCAGCAAGTACCATACCGTTTGAAATACCAAAACGCATTTTACGTGGTGCGAGGTTAGCAACCATCACCACTAATTTGCCTTTGAGGTCTTCTGGTGCGTATTGACTACGGATACCGCTGAATACATTGCGTGGTTCAGCTTCACCAACGTCTAAAGTAAGTTGAAGTAACTTATCTGAACCTTCAACTGTACCTGCTTCAACAACCTGAGCAACACGTAAGTCAACTTTTAAGAAGTCTTCAATACCGATAATTTCAGCTTCACCCACTGCTGGAGTAGGGGCTGCTTTTTTCTCGGCAGATTTCTCTTTTTTCGCTGCTTTAGTTGCTTGTGGAGCAGGAGTACCTAAAGACTCTTTAGAAGCATCAACCATAGCTGCAACAGCTTTTGGATCAACACGCTGCATAAGAGGTTGGAACTGCGCAATTTCATGGCTTAAAAGTACTTGTTTACGTGACTCGAAATCGAAGCTTTCAAGTTTTAAGAAATCTTGAACTTGCTGAGCTAAAGTTGGCAGAACTGGAGCTAAGTACACAGCTAATTGACGGAATAAGTTGATACCAACCGAACATACATCAAGAACTTGTTGTTCTTGACCTTCTTGTTTAGCAAGTGCCCAAGGCTTTTTCTCGTCAATATATTGGTTTGCACGGTCAGCTAGCGCCATAATTTCACGAATAGCTGTAGAGAATTCACGTGCTTCATAAGCAGCCGCAATTGAATCACCTGCATCAATAAAACTTTGTACTAAGTCGGATTCTGCACAGTCAGCAGATAAAGTATTGTTAAAGTTGCTATTGATGAACTTCGCACAGCGGCTAGCAATATTGACAACTTTACCCACTAAGTCTGAATTTACTTTTTGAACAAAATCATCAAGGTTCAAGTCAGAGTCTTCAACTTTATCTGAAAGCTTAGAAGCAAAGTAATAGCGTAAATATTCTGGGTTTAAATGCTGTAAGTAAGTCTCAGCCTTAATGAAAGTACCGCGTGACTTAGACATTTTTTGGCCATTTACAGTCAAGAAACCGTTTACAAACAAGCCAGTTGGAGTGCGGTAGTTCGCGCCTTCAAGCATTGCAGGCCAGAATAAAGCATGGAAATAAACAATGTCTTTACCAATAAAGTGATAAACATCGTTTTGGCTATCTTTTTTCCAGAAATCATCAAAGTTTAAATCTGGGCGTTTAGTTTTGATGTAGTTTTCAAAACTAGACATATAACCGATTGGGGCATCTACCCAAACATAGAAATATTTATTCGGTGCATCTGGAATTTCAAAACCAAAATAAGGAGCATCACGGGAAATATCCCAGTCTGCTAAACCGGCTTCAAACCATTCATCAAGTTTGTTTGCAATCGAAACTGGTAAGCGTCCTTCATCACGGGTCCATTTCTGCAAATATTCAGCGAAGTTAGGAAGTTTAAAGAAGTAGTGATCTGATGATTTTTCAACTGGTGTTGCACCACTTAAAGTCGAACGAGGGTTAAGTAACTCGGTCGCATTATAAGTTGTACCGCAGACTTCACATGAGTCGCCGTATTGATCTTCTGACTTACATTTTGGGCACGTACCCTTAATGAAACGGTCAGATAAGAACATACCTTTTTCTGGGTCAAATAATTGAGTTACAGGACGAACTGCAATATTTCCAGCTTCACGGTTCTTAATATAGATATCTGTTGAACGTGCTTTGTTGGCATCGCTATGTGTAGAATCGTAATGATCGAAATGTACGCCAAAACCGTCAAAATCACGAATGTGTTCTTTTTGAACATTCGCAATTTGTTCTTCTGGGCTAATACCATTTGCTTCGGCACGTAGCATGATGGCAGTACCGTGAGCATCATCCGCACATACATAAGTCACATCATGACCCATTGCTCGCATGGCACGAACCCAGATATCTGCCTGGATGTAACCGAGTAAATGACCCATATGAATTGGACCATTAGCATAAGGGAGGGCATTAGTGACTAAAATTTTACGCACGGATTTCATTCTCTCATTCGTATTTATAAGGTGGAAGATTTTAACTGATGCACGGAGATAAGCAAAGATTAATAATCTTGGGCTTGGCGTAAGAGGTTTCGACTAAAATAGATTTTTGCTCAGAAATGTTTCTCTTTAGAACAGATAAACAAATCAAAAAATATTTGAATCTTCCTGTATTGTCTTTGTTTCAAATTGCAGTTACGGTCAGAAAATAAGCCATAACGATGTATAACTAATAACTTATTCAAGTAATTTTTTTAATTAACTATGAGGATAACAACGATGACTACTGAAAATAAATTAGACGAATTAAAGGCAAAAGCGGCTGATGCAAAAGTACAAGGTGAAAAAGCTTTGGATGATTTAAAAGAAAATGTAAAAGAGAAGCAAGCTGCTGGTAAAGAAGCAGTTGAGGATAAAGTAGACCAATTAAAGGCAAAAGCAGCCGATGCAAAAGTACAAGGTGAAAAAGCTTTGGACGATTTAAAGGAAAATGTAAAAGAGAAGCAAGCTTCTGGTAAAGAGGCTCTTGAAGATAAAGCAAACGACTTGAAAGGCAAACTTGAGGATGCTCAGCATACTCTACAAGACAAGTTTGATCATTTACGTACAGAGGCAGCCCATAAACTTGACGATGCTAAAGCCAAAGCTGCGGAATTAAAGGAAGAAGCTGCTACCAAATTGGATGAGTTGAAAACTCAAGCAACGGCAAAACTGGATGAGTTAAAGAAAACGGCAACCGATAAATTAAACAAGCTAAAGAATCATGATTCTGCTGAATAAGCTGATTTAAACTAAAATCCGTACTCCTTACCTAAAAGATGAGATGTGAAGTTAGTAATTATTCATCCCAAGGTGAGCGAGTGCGGAGCAATACTGTTACACTATCTCCATTAAGCTGTAATGATCTGTTTTTGGAGTAAACAATATGTCTTGGCTTTCTTCATTAAAGTCCGTTTTTTCACCCGCACAAGAAGTGAAAGAAGATGAAATCCAAACCGTACTCCAGAATTATTTATTACCGCATTCAAAAGATGCTTTAAAAGATCGGATTAGTCAGCTCCAAGTTCAGGGTCGTGTGTTACAACTTACTATTAATACATTTCCTGATGAAAAAGAGCATTTGCAGCAAATCCATGATGACTTAGCTGGTGCATTAGAAAAGTGTGGTATAGAAGAACTTAACTTACACGTAGTTCAACAAAAGCGTCCTGCACAAGAAAGTTCAAACTTGCCTCCTGTACTTGATGCTTCACCTAAATCAGAACCTGATCCAAATAATCCACCGATTCAAAAAGCTGCTCCGCAACAGAGAGATGTTCCACTTCACCCTCGCATTAAGAATGTTATTTTAGTTTCATCAGGAAAGGGCGGTGTTGGTAAATCGACAACTACTGTCAATTTAGCACTTGCCTTGCAAAAAATGGGACTTAAAGTTGGGGTATTGGATGCTGATATTTATGGCCCAAGTATTCCGACAATGCTAGGCAATGCAGGTAAAACGCCACTTATTGAAAGTGAAAATTTTGTACCGTTAGATGCTTACGGTATGGCTGTACTTTCTATTGGGCATCTCACTGGCGATAACAACACACCTGTTGCATGGCGTGGACCAAAGGCAACCGGTGCTCTAATGCAATTGTTTAATCAAACACTTTGGCCAGATTTAGATGTGCTCATGATTGATATGCCACCGGGTACTGGTGATATTCAACTGACGCTTGCACAGCGTATTCCAGTGACTGGCTCAATCATCGTGACTACGCCACAAAATGTTGCTTTATTAGATGCGACCAAAGGAATTGAGTTATTTAATAAAGTTGGCATTCCGGTATTAGGTGTTGTTGAGAACATGTCGACTCATATTTGCTCAAACTGTGGGCATGAAGAGCAAATTTTTGGTATCGGTGGTGGTGATAAGCTTTCCGAGCAATACCATATTCCATTGCTAGGCCGTTTGCCTTTAAATGCTCAAATACGTGAACATGCGGATCAGGGCAAACCGAGTGTGGTGGTAATGGATGACGCAGCTGATAGCTATATCGATATTGCTAAAGCGGTGTGGCAACAGATTGAGAAAGTTCCTCAGCGTGCACGTGATGATAAGCGTATTTTCTAATTTATTAAAACCCGGCTTTAAGTCGGGTTTTTTATCATCTGATTAAAAGAAAAATTTAAATTACTGAAACCTAATAACAAAGCTAAACTTGTAATTGGCATGTACATTGCTACTTTACGCTTCTTTTTCAAAGAAACAGGTGAAAAATGCAATTTAAATGTGCTTTTGGCGTAATCAGTTTATGTAGCGCTTTATTTTTAGTGGGATGTAATGATGACAACTCATCTGTCTCACAAACACCAACCGTTCAGGAACAAAAACAGAAATTACAGCCGATCATTATTCAGGGTGCTTTGCCAGTAGAATCGGAAAGAATGGCTTCAAAATTGGAGAATAAGACTGTTGAAGAAATCGGTGGGTGGAAATTCTGGAAGGGTACCTATAACGGATATCCAGTGATTATATCTAAAACCCGTATGGGGATGAGTAACTCAGCTGCTGCGACGGCTTTAGCTATTGAACGTTATAAACCGATTGCGATTATTAATCAGGGAACAGCAGGTGGACACGACCCAGATCTACATGTTTACGATATTGTTTTAGGAAAATATGCAACCAATATTGGAGCATTTAGAACGCCTAAACAGCCAGTAGGTGCTGGTTCAGACTCACTCACATGGAATGAGGCTTTTGATGTTTTGCCAACAGATGAATCTGATCCAGAACCTATTGCAATACGCAAATTTGAAGGTGACCAAGAGTTATTAATGGCGGCCCATAAAGTTCGTTATGATAAAGGCGAAGTGGTTGAAGGAACGATTGGTTCAGCAGATGTTTGGAATAATGAGCTAGACCGTATTCAATTTTTCCATCAGCGTTATGGCACTTCTGTTGAGGAAATGGAAGCAGCTTCTGTTGCACAAATCGCAAGCCAGTTTAATGTTCCTTTCCTCGGTATTCGAATCTTATCTAATAATATTACCAATAATGGAGCTTATGACCCAGGTACGGGAGAGGCTTGCCAAGAGTATGTACTTAATGTGGCTGAAGAGTATATGAAATCAAAACTATCAAAATGATGATTTAAACTTATGCAAGAAGAGAGGAGTTTTTATAAAACCTCTTCTTGCTTTTTACGACGATGTCTACTTTTCCAGTTTTTTATGACCATCCAACGCCAGAAAATTTCTGTGCATATATATAAAATAACGGCAAATACAAAAGCTTCTACGACTAGACCTGTCATCAAGATTTTCGCAAGACTAAAATCAATATGACCATGGCCGAAATGAGTGATCCAGCGAGAAATTTGATGCAATACACCCAGTAGCATTTCCTTGTTGATCATATGCACATGAAAAATATGCGCACCAAACCAAAAACCAATATATAGAATCGGAACTAGAGTAAGAGGATTACTTAACCAAGCGAGCATTAAGCTAATGGGTAAATTTACTTCGAATAGTAAGACCGCCATCACAATAAATACACTGTGAAAAGGAATAGGGAGTAAACCAAAAAAAGTTCCGACAAAAACAGCTCGGGTAATCGATTTTCGATTGATATACCAAAGCACAGGATTAAGGGTCTTTTGACCAAAAATCCTTAGAAATTTCATATTCGAAACTTTCTCGGGGGAGGGAAGCCAAGATTGAAAAAAGTGCTTTGCCATAATCATTAAGGTAGTAGAGCGCGGTGCTCTATATAAAAAATCAGAAATAATATAAGAATTGAAACTTATTAAAAGCTTAAAATTTAAACTTACCATTACTATATATTTTTTATTATAAAGACTTTTGATGGAAAAATAGACTTAAAATAAAAATACTTATGTTACTTAATGCGTAATCTATTTGAAAAGCATCACAACTGACCGTAAAGTTTTCTTCTTTACTTTTTGAAATAATTTTATAAATATTTGTTTTTATAAATTTTATTGAGATGATAAAAATAATTTTAAAAATTTTGTCTTACAATTACCTTTTGCCTTGTAACAGGATATCTATTAATCTGAGATGACTATATTGTGAGGTCATTCAATGATTTCATGGCTTTTTATTGGCTTAGTAGCCACAATTTTACTTACTCCTGGTCCAACCAATACACTACTCGCTTCTTCGGGCGTGCAAGTGGGTTTAAGGAAGTCAGTAAAACTTATTCCAGCAGAAGTTTTGGGTTACGTGATCTCTATTTCTGCATGGGGAATGTTGATTGGAAAAGTGTCTAGCACACTACCAATGCTGCCGCCTATTCTAAAGCTATTGAGTGCTTGTTATATTATTTTCTTAGCCATTAAGTTATGGCATACGGCAAATCAAGAAGTTGAATTAAATCAGCCTACGATTCGTGCTCGTGAATTATTCTGTGCAACTTTATTAAATCCCAAAGCCTTACTCTTTGCTTCAGCTATTTTTCCGGTAGCTGCATGGAGTAATTTTCATATTTATTTAATTCATATGATGGCTTATTTAGCACTTATTACCCCAATTGCATTGTTCTGGATCTTCTTGGGATCGGTTTTAGCATCTAAGAAAGTGGGTTGGTTAAATCAAACTAATTTACAAAGAACGGCCTCTCTTGTTTTGGTCAGCTTTTCAATTCCAATTAGTTATTCTGCTTTACTGAACCTTTAAATGTACAGCTGAGCTATTCTTATCGAGAAGAGTAGCTCAAGCGTTGTTTTCATAATTGCTTTTTTACGTTAAAGTACGTCGCAATCAATGAAATTACCTTTTGGATAGAAAATACATGGCTATTAAGTCTGATCGTTGGATTCGCGAGATGAGCGAAAAACACGGCATGATTGAACCTTATGCAGAGAATCAAGTCCGTTTTGATGAAAATGGTGAAAAGTTGATTTCCTACGGGGTCTCTAGCTATGGTTATGATGTACGCTGTGCCCGTGAATTTAAGGTTTTTACAAACGTACATTCTGCAATTGTTGATCCAAAGAATTTTGATGACAAAAGTTTTATCGATATTGAATCTGACGTTTGTATTATTCCACCAAACTCATTTGCTCTAGCGCGTACAATTGAATATTTCCGTATTCCTCGCAATGTGTTGACCGTTTGTTTAGGCAAGTCGACCTATGCTCGCTGCGGTATTATTGTAAATGTGACTCCCTTAGAACCTGAATGGGAAGGTCACGTTACTTTAGAATTCTCAAATACGACTAATTTACCTGCACGTATTTATGCAGGGGAAGGCGTAGCGCAAATGCTATTCTTTGAAAGTGATGAAGTATGTGAAACCTCTTATAAAGACCGTGGTGGTAAATACCAAGGCCAAACAGGTGTTACTCTTCCTAAAACATAATTTTCTTAGCTGAATAATAGTTTTAATAATGATGGGTCACTGAGGTGGCCCAATTTTATATATAAAATTTTTACGAGAAGCGTTTATCGGAATTATGATAAACGACAGTTTTCTTTTGTAAAAAATGATATAAAATGATCAATGATTGATTTGTTTTTTGCTCTGTATCACAGAATTTAAAAGCAAATAGAGTAGATATAGGCTCTCTTTGATAATGTTTAGTTAAATACATAATCAAATGTAGATAGGCCAAATAAAAAGAAATTAAACAGGATTATGCCCCCACGGATACGGAGGTCGGCCATGCGACAGTTTACGTCTCTTCGAGTAGCACTCTTAACACTCGGAAGCTTATGCTTTTCTTCAGCTTATGCTGCTTCGACATTAGTTCCTATGTCAGATTCGGAACTATCAGCAACTCGGGGCCAAGCCTTGATGAGTATGTCTTATATTGCACCTAATGATTCTGCAAATCTGGAAAAATTGCGTGATAGCAATAGTAATGTAGGATTTTATAAATTAGGTTTAGAGGCCGAGTTAGAAATTAATGCCAATGTTCGTAAACTACAGTTAGGTTGTGGTGGGGTAAATGGTGCAGGCGGCTGTGATATTGATTTTGATAATGTTAGTTTAAGTGGTATAGCAGATACACGCGAGGGCCGGGTGGCAAGCGATGCTAAACTGACAAATCCTTTTTTCGAATTGGCAATAAAAAACCCAAATAGTGCATCAACTCGTGAAGTAGCTGGTATTCGCTTGAGTGCTGAAGCAGTTGAGGGGCTTTTAACTATTGGTTCAGAAAACTCAGCTACACCAAATGGTATTAATAGTTTAAGTGGTTATATGGTAGTAGCACCCCAAGTTGGTGCGGCGACTGTTGAGGCTGCACGCATTACCCAAACAGGTAGTCCTGCTTGTGGCGTCTATCCATCTCCTGCGGGTTGTGGTGTTAATCAGGCAATTACAGGTAAAGCTAGAGGTGAAATTGCATTGGGAGCAGGATTTAATCTTGATTTCCAGACTAAATCTTATGATATAACACTGTCTCCTACACAAAAAGCACAGTTATCATTACCACAATCAATCGTATCCGGACAACGGATGAGCAGTGTAAATTTATTAGCCTCTGCTATAGTCAATGGGATTGACTTGTCGGGTACATTGGCAGCTGATGTTGATATCCTTGGGGGAATTACGTTAAATGGTAATCTTCGCGGGACCATTAATAATTTACCTGTAACAGTGCCGTTGTTAGAAAATTTAGGTTATATCCATAAAATTAATTTGAGTGGTAGTCCATTATCATTATCGATGCAGGGACAGGATATACGTTGGCCTGGAACAGTATCAACAGCAATGCGTGGTTGGTGGCTAGAGTTATCAAATCCAATAGATATTGGTCGAATTGACCCGACTAATAGTGTCGTTATTAAAACAGATACTATTAGAGATGCCCTTACTGAGGTGAGCAAAGAATTAACCCAGAATCCATTAAACTGTGGTTTCTTGGCTGTAAATTGTATTGGTGGTGATTTTAATGTTGGGACAAGGGATTTATCAAACGCGAGACCAGCAGTACTAGAATTACAGAATTTACAATTGGCTAATCAGTCTTTTGCTCCAAACTGCTACGGAAGTTTAAAGTTCTGCTAAGTATGAATATGTAGTTTAAATTTTGCATTCATCGGAAAAGTAAGTTTTTAAGCTCTTTTTTTTGCATTCGTGCAAATATTGCGCATAATGGAAATGTGGAAGGGTTGGCAATATCTATTTAGATTTGCCTTCTAGTCTAGGGGGAAAAGGAAAAATTCACCTAGCATCAAGGATTGTTAAAGAAAAATAAATATGGTGCGCGGCATCGTATAAACAGGAAGGTCAAGATGACTACACTTAATTATACGGTAAGGTTTCAAAAAACCGTTTTGGCAAGTTTAATCGGGCTTTGTATAAGCCAGCCAAGTTTTGCTCTTGAAGAACTTTCTGATGCAGGTTTAAGTGAAACCACTGGTGAAGGTATCGCTATTTTGCCTCAAAATACTTATATGGTATTTCGTGGGGCTGGAGCGAATGAAACTACAAACCAAATTTTAACCGACCGCACTAAAGATACGGGTTATATCAATTATGTGCCTGTAGGTCCATTAAGTATGACTTCGGCAGACACCAATAAAAACGGTTCGGTTGATTCAGGTGACCGTGCAGTGGGTAAAGCTGATATTTATCTTTATGGCTTAGCTCTTTCTAAATCTGATAATAATACTAACACCCGTATTGCTTCTACTGATGCGGCTGCCGCAATTTCAAGTTGGGGTACAGCTGTTAACCCTTGGATATTTAAAGTTGCCACTGAAAATTCAGTGCCGAATTTTAGTGCAAATAACTGTACAGGTGCGACTGATCCTACTTGTCAATTAACCTATCTAGCTTTGGAAGCGCCTTTATATGAGATTGGAACAAAAGATACGGCGGGTATAGATGCTTATAAGTTGAAGCTAGGTCTATGGTCCGATATCTTCGTTCGAAATCCGAATAAAATAAATGGGGCAGCAGATCAATTTAATTATGGCGACTCAAATGGTTTAATTGGTACAAGTACTGATGCAACACGGGCAAATCGTCTTCGTCTACAGGGGATTTGGAATAATTTTAGTCTAAATGGTAGTCGTTTACAGGTATTTCAAACTTTAGGTGGAGCCACAACTAGTGGAGGCATGAGCCCTTTTTATAATAATACTTTGGGGATTGCTGGAGTTATACGTTTGAATAGCGGGGACAGCAAGGATGTTAAGGCTATTACTACGAGTTCTCTAACAGAGGGATCTACTACTTCTCCGTGGACTCTTATTCATGCAGGCGCCAATTCAACATTAAGTACAAGCACAACAGGTGATTGTAATAATGGCGGAACAGGAAGTTTTGGTACCTCAGCGGGATGTCGGTATTATGTAGAAAAACGTACACGTACAGATAGTAAAACCGCCACAAAAACGTGGGATGCTTCAGGTTTATCGAATGCTGGAGTTTTACGTTTGAGTACACGTGAAACGAGCGATAGTGGAAATCTTATTACACCTGCAATTAATGGTGGCGTAGCACCTACTTTTGATGCTAACGAGGGTGTTTACCTTTATAACCCAAATATTAATCTTGTATTAGGTACTTTATATCAGCCTTTGATTTTAGGTTCTGATGGTAAAAACTTTAGTTTAGAAATTGCCCGTATTGCGAATAAGCCAGAAATTTATAAACAAATTTATACGGACTATAGCGGTGCGGATACTTCTTATAAAGGCTCAACTTGTAATGTTTATCAATGTGGTAACCAACTAACTTTAGGCGGTAAAAATTACCAAGGCTATAATGCGACACACAGTAGTATTACCATTGGTACTGCCTTTAGTGAGGATGGTGGAAAAACTCTAAGAGCTTCAACAGATGAAGGAGCAGTGGGTATTTCGTTTGGTAAGTTAAATTCTGGGACGGTTTCACGAACAACTTCTTCAAATCAGATGACTGAAGTGCATTATAAACAACGTGGAGTAAATACTCAGACGTGGGTTCAGTCTTATAGTTGTACTCTATTTATTTGTGGTGCTGGTACAACAGGATATTTATATCAGTGGGAATATAACAATGGTTCTACACCTTGGGCAATTTTAGCTCCAACAACAAAGCCTGCTGATGCTACCTGCTCTACAACTATTGGTTGTAGTAGCACTTCTGGAACTACGCCTATGTATGGTTCAATAGCAAACCGTGTTTGGGCAAACTCGTCAGCTGTTTGGTTAACCGCAGCAAATAACGAAGTAAATAATTTAATTGGCGCTAATAATGGAATGACAGGTACAACTTTTCCAACATTAAATCAGGCGCCAACACCTGTTATAAATTCTAGCCCAATAAATAATTTAGGTTCAGCTGTCATTGATGGTGTATTAATTCAACACCTTAAATTAACAACTAAAGGCCTATAAGAGGAGGAGCGTAATATGAAAAAAATAAGTACCTTAATCCTCGCTCTTTGTGCAACCGTCACTCATGCAGAGCTACAAACTTTAGATAATGATGCATTACAGGCCATAAATGGCCAAGCAGGTGCTGATTTATCTTTAATGCTCAATTTAAACCAGACGGCTAACGGTGTATTTGACAACGGTAGTGGAGGTGTCTGTGAAAACGTAGAGTTCTGTCATATTGGTTTAGCAATTAACAAACGTTTTGTACAGGCAGATCCGTCGAAACCAAGTGGTTGGGCTGAAAATAGTGATAGTGGCAATAAACTTTGGCTTGTATTTAAAGGTGTACAAGGTACTTTAAATATTCAAAAAATGGGTTTGGATGGTGCTGATTTAAAGTATTTGGATAAAAACAATACTGAAATGATTAAGCCTGCTATTCAACTGAGTTTTAGTGCAGCACAGCCAATTTTAATTCGTAACTTTGGTTTTAATGCTTTATCAATTGAGCAAGATAACTTTACCAGCTCAACAACAGCGCAAGGGTCGAGCGCAAATATGTATGATTATGCATATTTCAAAAAGCCAACTTATGCAGCGACTGCTAATAGTGCGAACCAGCAAGTTGCTACAGCGACACCATCGGCATATGACCATGGACGTGAAACTGGTTTTATGGGCTTGATGATGAATGGGAACTTGGCTATTCAAGGAAAAGTCATGGTCTTTAGCTGTGATGGCAGCCATCCTCGTTGTTAAGGGTTAATGTAGATTTCAAAGGAACTGAAGTGATGAAAAAAAATAAAGAAAATCACAGCTCAAAGTTTATTTTAAATGCATTAACAACCAGCATGTTGTTAGTGAGCGGACATGTTTTTGCTTTAGAAGCTTTAACAGATGCTGATTTGAGTGCTGTTAATGGACAAGATGGAATTTCGATTCAAACGACGTTCAATGAAATCAATATTGATAATGCTTACTGGGATGACCATGCCGGTACATCTAGCAGTGCTGATCAGGTCTTAAGAGCACAAGCGGGCGGGATAAAAGTTCAAAAAAGTAATGCATCTAGTCAACCTTTAAGTACAAATTATCGGTTAGATGTAGGGAGCAATCCAACTACGGGTAAAACTGGACTCGACTTTTCTATGCAAAGCAGTCCATCACTCATTACTGTAAATAGTTTTAAAGTATGTAATAACTCTGCTACTTGCTCACCGACAATGGGGCAGTTGGCTATTCAAACAACTTCTCCACTAAATTTGGCACTTACCACCCAAGACGGTCTATTTAACGCAAATAGTCAGTCCAGCATGACGCTCGGTATTAATAATGCCAATATTTATCTAGGTCAAGTGGATGCGCGCAGCCAGTTGAATCAATTAATTTTAAGAAATTTTAACTTTAATTTTGTTGGTAAAGGGGCAATGTTGATTGACCCAACTCGTGGCGTAGTTTTACAGACAAATACTGGAACTAATGTCGCTAGCGTAGGGCAAACACCGAATAGTACCTATGGCTATGTTGATTTTAACCGTGTAGCAGATTCAGCTTCTGGTTTAACCGCAGGTACATATGTAGATAGCAGTGGGAAAGTAACTAATTCAGGCCTGAATATTGAGGTCATGCTAAGTTCCAATGTCGATAAAACTAATCCTTATGCTTTAGATGCAACCAATAGTCCACAAAATGCGAAAGGTTTGATTCGTTTAGGTGCTAGCGGACGTATGGTAAATAGTTATTTACAAGTCCGTGGTATTGATGGTACGTCAGATACAACAATATTAGGTACAGCAAATACCGCTTCGGGTACCAGTTCAAGTAATAGCATTTTAGGTAATTCTGGAATTGCCTTTCGTATGAAAGGTGAGTTCACTAAAGATAATGACTCAATGCTAGGTTCAGATGGTAAAGCAACCACGTTAGAAATAGGTGGAGCAGGTCTGAATGCTTATGGTTTCGAATTTGGTAATTTAACAGGTCTTAACTCAGCTACCCGCGGATATTTCGACAGCGGAAATATTTATTTAAATCTCGCTGATACAAAAACATTATTAATGCCAAACAACGCGACTTTAAATGCAATTCGTTTAGGATCGGGCACTTTAACGACAGCTGCTGATTATCAGCATAATATTCACCGTGATACGGTGACTAATCCATTTAGTTTAATTCTTGCGATGCGTGGAGCAGAGTTTCAGGCATTTTCAAGACGCGGTCGTTTTACGACAAGTGCAAATGTCGCGGCTGCCAATCAGTTTGCGGACAATGGTGCAAATAACCAGTGGGGCTTAGCCTTACCTTTTTATAACTTAAATGCTAATGCTGCTGTATATGGTTTAGATGCACCTGCAAATAGTGCTTATTACTATACCAAAGATGCAAATGGTAAGCCTGTTCGAAATGTTGTGGCGACCTCTGGAACGACTTCACGTTTAGGTATCGGTATTGCTGCTGGAACTACGGGACGTGATGCGACTGGAACCAAAACAACCTCAATTTTATTAATTGATGGTTCTCCAAATGCTAATAATGGCGGTAGTCCTACTGATTATTACATGGGATTACGTAATATCGATATGTTCGTTAAAGGCAATGGAAGTATCGGTTTGGAAAATGGCAGTCTCAATATTAGTTTAAAAGAGATGCTACTTGCTTTATCAACAGAAATTGCAGCAGGTTATTTACCGGGAGCTAAATATAAAACTTGTCCAGCGACAGGTTCCTGTACTTCACCTATTGATAATTTTGCCAAAAATAATGATGTCTTATTTGGTTTAAAACTACGCTTAGGTGGTGATCTTAACTTATCGATTGTGCCAAATAGTTCAATTGCAGATGGTAGTGCTTTAACTGTACTCGGCGATTTTACAATGCCTGCGACCGCAACTGGAAATACGGTTCAAATTAGTGATCCGATTGATGGTTCTGCAATTGGTTTTGATAATATTACCGGAAAGCTAGCGTTTAATACTGCTTTGGTTGTGGGTAAAGATACAGCAAGTGGTTTAGGTAAAGTTGGCGTAAATACGGCGGTTTATTTTAACCCTGATAAGAGTATTGACGGCGCATTACGTGTTAAAGATATTAATTTCTATCCGCCTTCAACAGGGGCTGGAGCACGTTTAGGTGAGCTTGCAATTACTGGTGGACGTTTAAATAGTAGCTTTAGTATTGTGCCTAGAAATGGCGCCTTTAACTAATTCAAGTAAGCAGCGTTAATCGCTGCTTTTTTATATAAATTTTATTTTAGTGTGATTGAATTTGCATTCGTCGGGTTATAGGGATAATTGCTTTGTAGTTGAATATTATTCTGATAGTCTGAACAAATAATAAACGTTTGTCTCTTAAGGATTAGAGCGACATGAAGAATAAGAATATAGGGTTCTGGCTGCTACTTGCCAGTAGTTCAAGTGTTTTTGCAATGCAGCCTTTGGATGACCAAAGCCTTGCGGCAGCGACGGGCCAAAATGGTTTAACCTTAGGTATTCAAGCTGATAGTGTTAAATTTAATCAAGTCGCGCTCATTGATACTAATGGTATTGCTTCAACGTCTTATAACAGTAAGGCTGGTTTTGTCATTGCCGGAAACTCTACTAATCCGGTTCCTGGTATAGAGTTTATTAAAGCTGCCGTATCTGGTAATCCTTCTTTTAATATTGCAATCGATGCCGACGCGGGTGGTGGGAATCCGTTTTTAAATTTAGCTATATCGATGGGGAATGATGTAAACGGTATTCGACTTTTACCTTTCTCAGTTTATTTGGCTCCAAGCGCATCTTTATCTAGTCCATCCGATTACGCACTAACGAGCTATGCACCCAAATCAATTTTTAGTTCGGGAACGACAGTGAATACGGGTGTAAAAGAAATTATTCGTTCTAGTGGAAATCTGGATATTAACTTTGTATCAACCAATAAACCCCGTTTAAATATTCAACTTGGCCATGCTGCGCAGTCCGTCATGGTTAAATTTGGTGGGGCAATTCAATCTATTTGTTCTGCTACCGCGGGTTGTCCAATTACTTTAGTGTCCGATAATACAGGTGCAACATTTGGATTTAAATTTGCTGGAACAAATACCTCAACCGGTTTTGTATTAGATGGTTTTTATGCAGGTGTTGATTCAACTGGATTAACTTTTGGAAATACAGGCGCATCTAGTAAATTTGATGCTTCACTTAACAATGTCACTTTAGGAAATATAGGGAGCCAAAATACAACAACGTTTAATAATTTACCTAATGGCTCAATGGGGAGTTTTGGTGTCACTGGTGTTTCTGTAACTGACTTTAAAATGAAAGTAAGCGGCTTTTAAAAAAGAATAATAGCTTAACCTGAAATACAAGAGGGCGACTATGAAAATAATCGCCCTCTTTTTTATAGCTATACCGAGTTAAATATTGTCTGATCTGGTGTGTTCTAATTGTTGAACAATTTCCTCTAAAGCTTTAATACGTTTCACTTGATCCCATAATTCTTTTGCTTGTGGATAGGCTTTGGTCATCATACCTAGCCATTGCTTATAACGACCTACCATTCCAATTTCTGTTTTTGCCTGACCGTTTAAAAATCGAATTTGTAAGTCAACGAGTTGTTCCCAAGTAAATAGTGCTTCATCCATATTTTGGCGAATACATTGGGTTAAATCTGGAGTAGTCACCGCACCACGGCCAATCATGAGGTCTTCACACCCAGATTGTTGCTGGCAAGCCCTAGCATCAGCATTGGTCCAAATTTCACCGTTAGCAATGACATTAATTTTCAAAGCCTCTTTAATAGGCAGAATTTTTTCCCAATAAGCGGGTGGCGTATAGCCATCTGCTTTAGTTCGAGCGTGTACGGTTAACCAGCTTGCACCGGCATCTTCAACCGCATGAGCATTTTCCATGGTGTGGTTTTCATCGAGATAACCTAAACGCATTTTTGCTGAAACAGGGATGTGCGCAGGTACTGCATCTCGAACAGCTTTAATGAGCAGATGTACTACATCTGGTTCATCAAGAAGTACTGAACCACCACGATGTCGATTAACTGTTTTTGCAGGACAACCGAAATTAAGGTCGATTGCGGGTGCACCTAATTCAACAACTTTTGCTGCATTTGCTGCCAGCATATCTGGGTTGTTCCCTAAGAACTGAACATGAACAGGTGTACCAGCTGCTGTTTTACCGTCATTTTTTAATTCTGGGCAAAAACTATAGTAAATATGGTCTGGCAAAATACTGTCTGTAACGCGAATAAACTCGGTCACACACCAGTCGAAATCACCAACAGATGTGAGTGTATCCCGCATGATCGGGTCAGTTAAACCTTCCATTGGAGCGAGTATGAGTTTCACAGTCTGTGTCACCTGAGTAAAACGAAAACAGCGTTATACGGTATATGTATAACGCTGTCTAGTATCGATTAAATTTTAATTTATCTAGCGACCCAAGATCATCTCGAGTACAAATTTACTACCGATAAATCCAATCGCCAAAAGCACAAAACCGATTAAAGTAAAGCGAATCGCTTTTTGACCTCGCCATCCGAGTTTGTAATGGCCGATCAATAATGAGCCATAGATAAACCAAGAAATAATACTAAATACGGTTTTATGAGCGAGATGCTGAGCAAAGAAGCTATCAATTGTTAAAAAACCAAATGCAAGCGCAATCGTTAATAAAATGAAACCAGTAATAATCAGATCAAATAGTAAAGATTCCATTGCCTGAATCGGCGGGAGTAAATTGACCCAGAAACGTTTTTTTTGTTTCTTTTTGAGTTCACGATTTTGGAACCATATTAAGATCGCATGTATGGTTGCCATCAGTAAAACTGCATAGGCCGAAAGTGAAAGAATAATATGAGTATCAAGACCTAACGAATGTTGCTCAATAAATTGATCTGGTCGGCTAAAGGCAAAACCTAAAATAAGACCAATGGCCGCTACAGGAATGCCTAATAAATTTAACGGTACAATCGGACGAAAAGTACTAAAAATTAAACTTAACAACAACATAAGCCATGATGTAAAAGATACTAAATTAAAGACATCATAGTTAATTCCGGCTGGAGTCAGCATGCCATGGCATAAAACTGTACCGTGCAGTAAGAGTGCCAATATCACGACAAATGCAAATAACCATGGGTTTGGTTCACGTTTTGACATTAAACGAATAAACAGATACCAGAAAGAAGTGGTATATGCGATGAGTGCCAAAATTGTGTAAACCAAGGGGAGGCTAATCATGTCAAACCTTTTTCAGGATTAATTCATCTATATAAGATATAAATTCGCTGCGAACTAAAGTATCCTATAGCATTCTATGCATAAATTTTCTATTTCGAGAAAGATTTTTTTGCAACTAGCCATTTTAAGCGGATTTTGCAATGTTTGATACCTTAACAGAACGACTCACACAGAGTTTAAGAAATGTTACTGGCTCAGGGCAGCTGACCGAAGACAATATTAAAGATACCTTACGTGAAGTACGTATGGCACTTCTTGAAGCCGATGTCGCGTTACCTGTAACTCGTGAATTTATCGCGAAAGTTAAGGAAGAGGCATTGGGCCAAGAAGTGATGACTCAGTTATCACCAGGCCAGGCATTTGTAAAAATTGTTTATGACGAACTCACCAAGATGATGGGTGAGGCGAATGAAACACTTGATTTAAGTGCGAAACCTCCTGTTGTAGTGTTACTTGCTGGTTTACAAGGTGCAGGTAAAACAACAACTGCTGCCAAGTTGGCACGTTTCTTAAAAGAACGTCAAAAGAAAAAAGTAATGACTGTTTCTGCTGACGTTTACCGTCCGGCAGCAATTAAACAGTTAGAAACTGTTTCAAATGAAGTTGGCGCAGGCTTTATTCCTTCAGATCCTTCTGAAAAGCCAATCGATATCGTTAATCGTGCAATTGAACAGGCAAAAATCCAGTTTGCTGATGTGTTGATTGTCGATACGGCAGGTCGTTTACATGTCGATGAAGACATGATGGACGAAATTAAAGAATTGCATGCAGCAGTTAAGCCGACTGAAACCTTGTTTGTGGTTGATGCCATGACAGGTCAGGATGCTGCCAATACAGCAAAAGCATTCAATGATGCTTTAGCACTTACAGGTGTAATTCTTACTAAAACTGATGGTGATGCACGTGGTGGTGCTGCGCTTTCTGTGCGTGCCATTACTGGTAAGCCAATCAAGTTCTTGGGTATGGGTGAGAAGCTTGATGCTTTAGAACCATTCCATCCTGACCGTGTTGCTCAACGTATTTTAGGTATGGGTGACGTACTTTCTTTAGTCGAAGAAGTTGAACGCAAAATCGACAAAGAAAAAGCCGAAAAAATGGCGAAAAAATTGCAAAAAGGCGGTAGCTTCAACTTTGAAGATATGCTGATGCAATTTGAACAAATGAAAAAAATGGGTGGCATGATGGGCTTCTTAGATAAGTTGCCTGGCATGAGCGGTGCAGGAATTCAACAAGCGATTGAGCAAGCGAACCCTGAAAAACAAGTCAAGAAGATGGAAGCTATTATCCAGTCAATGACTGTTAAAGAGCGCCGTAATCCAGACTTGATGAACCCAAGTCGTAAAAAACGTATTGCGGCAGGTTGCGGTATGGATGTTGCTGAAGTGAACAAACTTATTAAGCAACAAGCGCAAATGGCTAAAATGATGAAGAAATTTGCGAATCCATCTGGCATGAGCAAAATGATGCGTTCATTAGGCAATATGCAAAAGCAATTCGGCGGCGGTGGCGGCGGAATGGGACCACTCTTTGGTAACAATGACCAAAAGAAATAAATCCATAAAATAAAAGGCGCATATAGCGCCTTTTATTTTGTTCTGTATTTTAGTCTTTAGGATAATGCGCAATATATTGTTGTAATCCTTTGAGCAAAAGATCGGTTTCTACAACAGGATCATATTTTTGTAAGAATTTGGCAAAAAGTGGAGCATCGCCACCAGTCAGCAGCAGCTTTTTGGGAGATTGCTGCATAATATTTTCGATGGTACTAATGAGGCCTAATAAAATACCGTGGTGTACTGCATCAACGGTGTTATTGCCTGGGTTTAGGTTATCGAAAGCTGAGTCTGGAATTTTAATGCCCTTTGTATTTTGAATCAGAGCATCTCGCTGCAAATATAAATTAGGAAGAATGTAGCCTCCTAAATGTTGTTTACCTTGCGTTAGGTCAATTGTGAGCGCTGTACCACAACCAATAATGCAATAGTTTTCATCTGCTTGAGCTACAGCTAAGACTTGTAACCAGCGGTCAATACCGAGCTGACTCGGTATTTCATAACCACACTGTAAGCCTGCATATTCTGAATGAACTTTGGCAAAGATCACAGGAATTTCAAGCCATTTTAAAATCTGCTGAATACGTTGGTTGTTTTCAGTATCGAGTACCGATGAAATTCCAATTCGATGTAGACCTTGATGTTTAAAGTGTTGGATTAATCCCAGTAATAAATCGGCAGGAGACTGTAAATGTAGCTCGGCTGCATGCTCAATAGTTTGCTGATTTTCAGTAATCCAGTATTTTAAACGAGTGTTTCCGATATCAAGCCATAAACTTTTCATGGAGAAAACACCTATTTACTGAGTGGTCTGTGGTCTTAAACGACCTTGATAAAACTGCTGTGGTTCTGGTGTTTCAATAATTACCGCACCTTCATTGGAAATCCCCACAAAACGACCATGTACCAGTCCTTGACTATGTTCGAACTGAACTAACTGGTTGATCCATGCCGCATGATGGTTAAAACGTCCTGCCAAATTGTAGCAACCATGATCAAACCAGCGAGCAGCATTTTGAATTGCAACATAAAGCTCTGAAATTAACTCAAGACGACTCATTTGCTCTAAGCCTAAATCTTCTAGAGAGGTAATCGGTTGATCGCTATCTGTCACTGGTGGTGTTTTTAAATTAATGCCCACACCCACAATAGCCTGATGCTGAGAAAGAGGTTCAACTAAAATTCCACCCCATTTCCCTTGAATACTATATAAATCGTTTGGCCATTTCACTTGCAGGTTTAAAGGTTGTAACTGCGGTATTTGTAGAATATTTAGAGCAACTTCAAGTGCTAAGCGACCATCTAAGGGTGTTCGAGTTTGCACCAATGTGCTTAAATAAATGTTTCCTTCAGGTGAAATCCATTGCCGTTGATGTTGGCCTCGCCCTTGAGTTTGTTGAGCACTGCAAACCAAGCCTGTTGTAATGCCTTTTTGGGCAATTTCACGAATATCATCATTGGTCGAAGTTGTGGTTGCTTTTAATAAAACCACTTCTGGAAGCTGGTTTTTTGCGCTTAAAAGTTGTTGTAGTTGGCGAGTCTCTAAATCCATGTTGAATATGAGCAGAGTGGTAAAACATTTATGGAGTTAATCATATATTTACTCATTGGCGCAATTGCTGGTTTTACTGCCGGATTGTTTGGGGTGGGCGGTGGACTAATTATTGTACCAATCCTCTATGTGGTTTTTACCCAACTAAACTATGACCCAGCGGTAATCATGCATATTGCAGTAGGAACATCGCTTGCAACGATTATCGTAACGTCTTTTAGTTCGGTTTCGGCTCATCATAAAAAGGGTGCGGTACTTTGGCCTGTTTTTCGTAATTTAGCGCCTGGGTTAGTGATCGGCTCATTTTTAGGCGCAGGTATTGCCGACTTGATGTCTGGTCAGCATTTGCAACTTCTTATTGGTGTTTTTGCAGTTTTTATGGCTTATCGGATGTTTAAAGGAGCACATGTCGTTGTTGACCCAACACGTCAGCTTCCTTCAACACCTATGCAATTTATGGCGGGTGGCGGCATTGGCATTGCCTCTGCAATTTTTGGAATTGGGGGCGGTAGCTTAACTGTGCCATATTTAAATCGTCATGGCGTGGTAATGCAAAAAGCAGTTGCGACTTCTGCTGCTTGCGGTTTACCAATCGCAGTTGCAGGAGCGATTGGATTTATGTGGTTTGGTGCGAAAGAACAAATTTCAGTGCCTAATACGATCGGTTATGTACATATCTATGCTTTTATTGGCATTAGTATCATGAGTTTTGTCACAGCGAAGCTTGGAGCAAAGGTTGCTCATGCACTATCACCGCAAATGTTAAAAAAATGCTTTGCTTGTTTGTTAGTCGTGGTCGGCAGTTATTTTGTTTATAAAGGTATTATGCACTAGAAACTAACTTATTAGATTTAGTAAGAAGATTATGGAATAGCTTGAATTTTTAGAAATTTGAGCTTTTTTTATTAATAAAATATAAGAATATTCGAAGCTTTTATTCATCTGATTTTAGTATTGTTTTTAAATGAGTTGGCTTAAAATGCAATGAAATTGTCAGACAATGACATAGTTTTTAATCGATGGGATCAGTTAAAAACAAGGATGCGAAAGAAAAGCATGGATTAATGCATATAAAAAGTAGCGGGTGATTTATGAATCTCGAAGAGACAGAAAGTCTTTCTGAGCAAATTGTCAAATATATTAGCGAACAGATTATTAGTGGCGAACTGGTTGAAGGCGAACGTATTCAAGAGCTTCGTATTGCCAAAGAACTTGACGTCAGCCGAGGGTCGGTTCGTGAAGCACTATTATTATTAGAGCGTACTCATTTAATTGAGATATTTCCACGCCGCGGGGCAATTGTCTCAGAAATGTCTGCACAACAAGTTAAAGCACTGTTTGATACAAATATGATGATATTGGGGCATATTGTACAACGTATGAGTGAAACATGGCGTGCACATGAGGCTGATCAATTGCAGTTATTGTTAGAACAACTTCTTGAGCATGTTAAAGCAGGGGATATCGAAAAATTTTATGATGGGGTCTTCCAATATTTAGCTGAACAGCAAGATATGGTCGGTAATCCTTATCTAATGAAGTTTTATAAAGAGCTATTGCCTTCATTACGTCGTAGTTATTTTTTGACCTTAAATACCTCTAAGCGTGAACTGCAAGAAGCATTTGCATTATTTAAACTCGTGACTGATGCAATTTTAATCCGAAAATCACAACAAGCCGCTTTATTTATGGAAGATTTTTGTCGACACTTACGTAACCTTGTGTTGGAATCGCTGACACGAATGAAACAGATTGAATTGGCCTGGGCAAGACGCTCACGCCGCTAGTTAGGGCATTATGCGTTTAAGCAGTTTAAAACTTTCCGGCTTTAAATCTTTTGCAGATAGTACAACTTTAAATTTTAAGGCGAACCGCACAGCAGTGGTTGGCCCAAACGGTTGTGGCAAATCCAATGTAATCGATGCGATCCGCTGGGTGATGGGTGAATCAAATGCCCGTCAGCTACGTGGTGGTAGCATGCAAGATGTTATTTTTACAGGAACATCCAAGCGCAAGCCTGTTGGTGTGGCCAGTGTTGAGCTACGCTTTGATAATACCTATGGTAAATTGGGCGGGTCTTATAATGCTTATAATGAATTAGCCGTTCGCCGTCAGGTTACTCGTGAAGGAAAGTCTGAATATTTCTTAAATGGTACTCGTTGCCGCCGTCGTGATATTACCGATATTTTCTTAGGGACAGGCTTAGGACCGCGTTCTTATGCGGTGATTGAACAAGGCATGATTAACCGTTTGGTTGACGCCAAGCCAGAAGAAATGCGAGTGTTTATTGAAGAGGCGGCAGGTGTTTCACGCTATCAAGCGCGTCGACGCGAAACATTGCAACATCTTGAACATACAGAGCAAAACCTTTCACGTTTAGAAGATATTGCGCTTGAGTTAAAATCGCAGCTTAAAACGCTTAAACGCCAGTCAGAAGCGGCGGTTCAATATAAAACGTTAGAAAGCCAGATTCGTACCCTAAAAATTGAAATTTTGTCTTTTCAGGCAGACAAAAGTGTACGCCTACAAGAAGAATATACAGTTCAAATGAATGAACTGGGCGAAACCTTTAAATTAGTCCGCTCAGAATTAAGTACAATTGAACATGATTTAGAATCAACCAGTGCTTTATTTCAGCGACTTATTCAGCAATCTTCACCGCTACAACAAGAATGGCAACAAGCTGAAAAGAAACTGTCTGAACTGAAAATGACTCTAGAGCAAAAACAGAGTCTATACCAGCAAAATAGTATGACTCTCGTTCAGTTAGAGCAGCAAAAATTCCAAACTAAAGAACGTTTACAGCTTTCTGAATTGCAACTTGAAACACTGAATAATCAGCTAGAAGAGCAAACCGAAGCTTTAACTGGAATTGAGCATACAGCTACTGAAGCTGAACAAAACTTTGCTAATTTACAATCTCAGCAAAAACAAGCACAACAACAGTTTGACCAAATCAAAGCTCAGGTTGAAAAACAACAGCAGCAAAAAATGCAGATGTCAGCTCAAATTGAGCAGTTGGGCAAAAATGTTCAGCGACTTGAGCAGCAAAAAGAAACATTGCAACATCAAGCAAGCCAAATTCAATCACACGTTCATGAAGATGAGCAGGGTGAGCTTGAGCAATTACAACAACAGTTATATGGCGAAATAGCGACGCTTGAAACTGAAATTGAGCAACAATTGCTAAGTTTAGAGCAATCTCAACAGCAACATCAGTTAAGTAAAAATCAACAACAAACCCTGAAAACCGAAATTCAGGTTTTATTATCAGAGCAGAAAAATTTAAGTCAGCTGGTTGCAAAGCAAAGTCCAAAGCAACATCAAGATGCGCTACGTTTAATGCAGGCTCTACAGTTAACTGAGCAAGGTAAACCGCATGCGCAGATTGTTGAGAAGTTTTTAGCAAAATGGTTGCAGGCGCATATTGTTGAAACTGAACAAGCCTTTCAGGAAGGAATTGCTCGTCAGTTAAAACCTTCCGAGCAAATAAGTAAATTTAAGGGGAATTTGGCCTGTTTAAATGACTGGATTGCTTCGCCACAGCTATCAATATTTTCAAATGTAGCGATTGCGCAAGATTTGGCTCATGCTTTGAGTGAGCAAAAACAGCTGGAACATGGTCAATCTATTTTGACCTTAGATGGCTATCATGTTGGGCAGGATTGGGTGATTGCGCTTATGTATGATGACGAGAGTCAAAGTGCACAAGGTATGCTGAGCCATCGTATTCGTTTAGATGAAATTGAACAAACTCTTGAAAAGCAACAACCTGAATTACAAGCATTAGATCAGATTGTAGTACAGCAAAAGGATGAGTTAGGGCAGTTACAGGCTGATGTGCAGCACAAACAGCAAGTGGTGAAACAAAAACAAAAAGACTTGCAACAGCTGGATGTACAAATTGCTAAGCAACAAACCGCAGCACAAGCATTTTTATTACAAAAACAACAATTGAAAGATCAACTTGGTCAGTTAGACATGCAGCTTGAAGAAGATGCGATGCAAAAAGACGATCTTGAAATTGATTTGCATGCATTGGCAATCAAGCTCGAAACCATCTTACCTGACTATAAAACTTTGCAATTTCGGGTAGAAGAGTTAACAGAGCAGTTAGAAGAACAGCAACAAGCTCTACAACATCAGCAGCAAGAACGTGAAATTTTACGCCGTAATTGCGCGCAGACTACTCAACAAATTGAGTTGCTTGAAAAAGATATCTCGTTCTTGCAGAGCCAATATCAGCAAATTGCCGCTCAAATGGAACAAGCGAAAAAGTTTGTTGACCCTATTCAGTTAGAGTTACCAAACCTTGAGTCAGAATTTCAGCAGCAATTTGCTCAAACTGAAAAGTTGCAAAAGAACTGGAATGAGTGGCAGCTTGAACTCAATAGTGTGCAGGAAAAGCAACAAACACTGACAGATCAGCGTCATCAATATCAACAAAAAGATGAGCAGCTTAGAGAACAACTTGAACAGAAACGGTTAGCATGGCAAGCAGCTAAGTCAGACCGTGAACATTATCAAGAACAGCTTAAAGAACTAAATGCCGAGATTCAAAAAGGCTTACAAATAGATTTAACCGAGCATCAGCAAAAACTGGAAAAAGTACAGAAACAGTTTGAAAAAATCGGTGCGGTTAACCTTGCTGCTTCACAAGAGTTTGAGGAAGTTTCTCAGCGTTTTGATGAGCTGAGCCACCAGATCCAAGATTTGGAAAATACGGTAACTCAACTAAAAGATGCGATGAAAAGCATTGATCAGGAAACCCGTAAGTTATTTATGACAACTTTTGATCAAATTAATCAAGAGTTGCAAAATCTGTTTCCAAAGGTCTTTAATGGTGGAGAAGCGCGTTTAAGTCTTGAAGATGACTGGCAATCTGGTGTTAAACTGATGGCAAGACCACCGGGTAAAAAAAATAGTTCTCTAGCATTACTTTCCGGTGGAGAAAAGGCTTTAACAGCGTTAGCATTGGTATTTGCAATATTTAGATTAAATCCGGCACCGTTTTGTGTATTAGATGAAGTGGACGCACCACTCGACGATGCGAATGTTCAGAGATATTGTAATTTGGTAAAAGAGCTTTCTGAACATGTACAATTCATTTACATTACACATAATAAGCTGGCGATGACCATGGCAACTGATTTGTTGGGTGTGACCATGCCTGAACCGGGTACATCAAAATTAGTCACTGTCGATTTAGAACAGGCAAAAGAATACGGGTTAGTTTCGGAGTCATAGAATGGAAATCAATACGATTATTGGCATCGTTGTTGCCATTATAATTATGCTAATTGGCTTAAAAATGATTTTAAAAAAGCCAAACCATGCTGAACCCTCATTAGATAGTGATTTACATATTAATCCTGATAGTAATCAACCGGTTATACCTAGGCATGTAAGAGATCAGCTTGAAAAAACTGAAGCTGAATCTGTAGCGGTGACGAGTGCTGAGCGAGTAGAACCGACTTTAAGCGGAGCTGCACCGTCACAAGTACCTGAAACAAAACAGTCAGAAATTGAGTCTGTAGAACCCACTAAAACAATTCAAACTGAACAAACCCCAGCAGTTGTTGAAAATGCTTCGGTAGAAGAAATTAAAACTGAAGAAGAAGTAACAAGCTCTGCTATTACCACAAATGGTTCAGTTGAGTTGGTCGATGCAGTTTCTATGAAACCGGAAGCTGAAGCTTTAGCACAAGAGAGTCTGGAAGCTGAAAGCGAAAAAGCTGAGCCTGAGTTGAGTTTAAACCCGAATATTGAAACTGCCAAAATTGCTGAATTTGAAGGCGAGAGCAATATTCTGGATGTACATTTACATGAACAGCAACGCTATGATGATGAAAGTGCATTGGCGATGGCTGAACAGATTATTGCGTTAAATGTGTATCCAAACCCTCGTCGTGCTTTGTCTGGCGATAAAGCCCTTAAAGTGCTGTTAAAATATGGTTTACGTTACGGCGAAATGTCATGTTTCCATCGTTATGAAAATACGGATGAGCCGAGTGTACTCATGTTCTCTGTATTGCGTATGACAGACAATGGGCCAGCTGGGTTTGATCTTGAAACTTTATCTACCGAACAAGTTCAAGGGTTGGCATTTTTCCTTGCGCTTCCAAACAGTAAAGCCGTGACTGGTTTTGATATGATGGCGAGTATTGCGGGTCTAATTGCTCGCGAAATCGATGGCAAAGTTTACGATGAAAATAATCTTGAATTTACGCCACAGTTGAAAGAGCACTGGCGTCATCATGTGATTGATTATCGTCCGGCACAGGCGACTGCCTAGTTTTAATTTTTTACGTTCGTTGCGATAATTGCAACATATCTAGTCGCAGCTCAGGGTGGAGAAATTTCCACCCTTTTTTATGGTGAATAACATAATGGCAACAACTTCCGTGATCGAACAGATGCGTCAGCTTATTCAACTGATTGCAAAGCATAACCATGCCTACTATGTCATGGATCAGCCGACAATCTCGGACAGTGAATATGATCATTTATTTCACCAGTTAAAAGCTTTAGAAGAGCAACATCCTGACCTTGTTCAATCAGATTCACCAACAACCAAAGTAGGTGGACAAGCACTCTCTAAATTTCAAAGTGTAATCCATGTAGTTCCGATGCTTTCTTTGGGGAACGTTTTTAATCAAGAAGACTTGTTCGCATTTGCTCGCCGTGTGGAAGAGCGTTTGCCTAATCAAAAAGTACAATATGAAGTCGAATTAAAACTTGACGGTCTTGCGATTTCGCTCTGGTATGAAAATGGTGTCTTAGTACGTGGCGTTACACGTGGTGATGGCGAAACCGGCGAAGACATTACCCAGAATGTTAAAACGATTCGTAATTTGCCTAAAGTGTTGCATTCAGATCACTTTGAAATTCCACGTTTGTTAGAAGTACGCGGCGAAGTACTTATGCCAAAGTCTGGCTTTGAAAAACTCAATGCTGACCAAGAAGCAAAAGGTGATAAAACATTTGCGAACCCGCGTAACGCAGCAGCGGGTAGTTTAAGACAACTTGATCCTAATATTGCTGCTGGTAGACCTTTAGCATTTTATGCTTACGGTATCGCTCAATGTGAACCTAATCATGGCTTAACTACCATGCACGATAGCCTACAATGGCTCACAAAACTTGGATTTGAAATTGCGGAACGTCAATATCTGTGTGATTCAATTCAAGAAGTACAGCAGCGCTACGAACAAATTCAGCAAGAACGTCCAGATCTACAAGTTGAAATTGATGGGATGGTCGTAAAGGTTGATGACTTAAGACAGCAGCAACAACTTGGTTTTTTAAGTCGTGAGCCACGTTGGGCAACAGCCTATAAATTTCCTGCACAAGCTGCATTAACGACGGTTGATCAAATTGATTGGCAAGTCGGGCGTACAGGTACTTTGACTCCTGTAGCGCGTTTAAACCCTGTATTTGTAGGGGGGGTTACGGTTTCTAATGTAACCTTACACAACATTGGTGAAATCCATCGTCTTGATGTACGTGTTGGCGATACAGTCAGTGTTTACCGTACAGGCGATGTTATTCCTAAAGTAGAAAAAGTTTGGCCAGAATTTCGTTCGCCTGACGCTGAAATTGTACATTTACCAGAAAGCTGTCCTGTTTGTGCTTCACCAGTTGTGATGCCTGAAGGAGAAGCTTTAGCACGTTGTTCTGGTGGGCTTTATTGCGCTGCGCAGCGGATTGAAGCGATTCGCCATTTCGTATCACGTAAAGCTCTGGATATTGAAGGTCTAGGTGATCGTTGGGTAGAGTCTTTATTACACCTCGATTTACTCAAAGATGTTGCCGATATTTACCATTTGCATGAGCACCGAGAAACTTTACTTGGTATTGAAAAAATGGGCGAGAAATCGGTACAAAATCTGATTGATGCCATTGAAGCGAGTAAGAAAACAACTCTTGCGCGTTTTATTTATGCTTTAGGAATTCGTGGGGTAGGTGAAACAACAGCTAGAATGCTAGCCAATACTTTCCAAACTTTGGAAGCGCTTAAAGCTGCCGATGTTGAAGCATTAAAGAAAACTCCAGATGTCGGTGATATTACCGCAGAATGGATTGCTGACTTTTTCTTAGCTCCACACAACATTGAAGTGCTGGATCGCCTAATAGCAGCAGGGATTCATTGGGATGCGCCAACAGCACCAACACGTCAACCGTTAAATGGCGAAAGTTGGGTATTAACAGGCACATTAGAGCAAATGACCCGTGATCAGGCAACTCAAATGCTTCAAGCGTTAGGTGCACGTGTAAGTGGTAGTGTATCGAGTAAAACCAAATGTGTTGTTGCTGGTGAGAAGGCTGGTTCGAAATTAGAAAAAGCAGCAAAACTTGGTATTGCAGTTATGAATGAGACTGATTTCTTATCACTTATGGCGAGCTATGGGCAGACTTTAAGCGAATAGATGTACCGAAATAAGAACCATTGATTTTAGTTACAAATTTATAAATTGATGGTTTATGCTTTATTTTAACGCTTGTCTGAGCTAATAAATCGGACAAGCGTTTCTTTTTGCAGAGAAAATTTAAATAACTTAAACTGCAAATGCGTATGTTTCTCATTTTAATTTGATAAAAATCATAAACTTAACTATTTTTTGTTTTGCAATCACTTTTAAGATTGCCCATAATAGTTCTCATACGATAGGAGATTTATTATGCGTGGCAATCCAGAAGTCATAGACTATTTAAATATGCTCATTGGCGGAGAATTGGCTGCCCGTGATCAATATCTAATCCATTCTCGTATGTATGAAGATTGGGGTTTAAATAAAATTTATGAACGTATTGATCATGAGATGCAAGAAGAAGCTTCTCATGCTGATGCGATCATTCGCCGTGTATTATTTTTAGGTGCTAAACCAAACATGCACCGTGAAGATATCAACGTTGGTACAGACGTTGTATCTTGCTTAAAAGCTGATTTGGCGCTTGAATATCACGTTCGTGAAAAGTTGGCGACAGGTATCAAACTTTGTGAAGAGAAGGGCGATTACATTAGCCGTGATATGTTGCGTCAACAATTATCAGATACTGAAGAAGATCATACATACTGGTTAGAAAAGCAATTACGTTTAATTGAGTTGATTGGCTTACAAAATTATATTCAATCTCAAATTTAATAAAAGAACCCAGCTCAGGCTGGGTTTTTTATTGGCTTATTTAAATAAAATTAACCCATCGCTTAAATGTTAGTTTTGTCAAATTGAACATATTCAAAGCCTTACTATATAAGGCTTTCGCAGTTACAAAAAAGTCAGAAAAATTGTATCACACCCCCTGTTTTTTTTAAGAAATTGGATATAATTTCGCCAACAAAACCCTTGCCTACAAATTTAATGAGGCAAGGGTTTTTCTATGGAAAATCGGTTGGTATGGATCGCCCATGATTTTATGGTGAGTTCGCGAAATATGTTATTTACCAAACCTGCTGTTTTAGATACAGCTACGCTCTTAAGCACACAACGTCTTGCAACACGACTAAGCTTTTTTAGTTTAGGTTTTGCGACTGCAGCTTGGGCACCTCTTATTCCTTTTGCACAGCAACGTTTAAACTTAAATCATGCCGATTTTGGTTTACTTTTGCTTTGTATGGGTATTGGTTCAATGATTGCTATGCCTGCGACAGGAGCTTTAGTCAAGCGCTGGGGATGTCGTCCATTAATTGCTTTGGCATTAATGCTGTTAATGGTTTTATTGCCTAGCCTTACGATGTGGAGCAGCATTGTGACCATGGCTGTAGCATTGTTTATTTTTGGATCGGCAGCAGGATGTCTTGGAGTAGCTATCAATTTACAAGCAGTGGTTGTAGAAAAGCATAGCTTGCGAGCTCTTATGTCTAGCTTCCATGGAATGTGTAGTTTGGGTGGTTTAACAGGCGCTATGCTTGTGACTGCATTATTGGCAGTGGGTCTTTCTCCATTAATGAGTACGTTATCAGTTGTTATGATTTTACTTGTTATTGGTGGTGTTGCGATTCCATCTTGTTTAACGTCTTTTGAACAGGATGAAAAGACACATGAAGATACAACTCAAGCACCGAAAAAAATTTATCGTCCCGATGGCATTATTTTGCTTATTGGTATGATGTGTTTTATCGCCTTCTTATCAGAAGGTGCGGCAATGGACTGGGGTGGTATTTATTTAACAAGTAAATATCAGCTTAACCCTGCTTTTGCTGGCTTAGCTTATACTTTCTTTGCGCTTAGTATGACCTCTGGACGTTTTGCAGGTCATGTCTTGCTTAAGCAATGGGGCGAAAAGAATATTGTAACTTATAGTGCAATTGTGGCTGCGATTGGTATGGCTATTATTGTGACTGCGCCAGTCTGGCAAGTAGTTATATTAGGTTATGCACTGTTAGGATTAGGCTGTTCTAATATTGTACCAGTGATGTTTTCTCGGGTGGGTCGACAAAACAATATGCCAAAAGCAGCTGCACTTTCTTTAGTATCAACGATTGCTTATACAGGTTCTTTAAGCGGCCCGGCTTTAATTGGTTTAATTGGTGAATGGACCAGTTTAAGTACTGTTTTAACAGGTGTAGCTGTATTGCTATTTGTCATTGCTTTACTTAACCGTTTTACATTAATAAAGACAAATTAATTTATAAATAATAGAGATCCTCAAAGAACATCGAGAAATTTAATTCCTCGATGTTCTTCTATTTAGATTTATAAAACCTGATAGATCGATTGATAACTATCTTGTAATAATCGCTGAGGTTTCATCAGTAAAGTTGGTGTCTTTTCTAAATCATCCAAGAAATTATTTCGCCAATGGGTAAGATCAGATGATGTTAATCCTTCTATCAATTGCTGGTAACGATTAATACGCTCAGTTTTAGACATTTCTAAAGCCATTTTTAAAGCATCCATCATCGCTGCTCTATCTTGCGGATCAACAATCAAGGCTTGAGACATCTGCTCAGCAGCACCAGCATATTTAGATAAAATGAGTACGCCCGGATTTTCTGGGTCTTGGGCTGCAATATATTCTTTAGCGACCAAGTTCATACCATCGCGTAGTGAACTGATCCAGCAAATATCTGAATGGCGATAAATGTGCATAAGATTATGGTGTTGAACCGTGTCATAGCAGCAATCTACAGGTCGCCAGTCTTCATGGGCAAACTCTTCGTTAATTAACTCGAGCTTAGTTTTAAAACGTTGGAATAAACGCTGATAAGCTGGAATATCAGTACGAGAAGGTATTGCAACTTGAAGATGACGAACTAGACCATGATATTCAGGACTGGTTTCCAAAAAGGTTGCAAATGCATTAAATCTTTCGAGCAAACCTTTCGAATAGTCAATACGATCAACCCCAATAATTGTTTTTTGACGTGGTATTTCCTCAAAATTAAACACAGAAGAGGTCGCCAAATCTTGTTGGGCTTGCTTTTGTATAATTTCGGGCTGAACACCAATTGGGTATGACTTAATTAATATTTGACGTTTCTTGTAGCTAATACTGTTACTTTGTATTTTCTGAGCTTCGAGTAAATTTAGACAAGTCTGCATACATGCATTTTGATCGATTTGGGTTTGTAAACCAATAACATCATATTGACTCAAGTCTTGAATTAATTCTCGGCCCACTGGAATTTTGCGCCAGATATTGAGACTAGCAAATGGTATATGTAAAAAGAAACCAATTTTATTTTGCATGCCTAATTCACGGCAGTAACGCGCTACACTAAAAAAGTGATAATCGTGTATCCAAATAAGATCTTCAGGTTGAGCAAGCTGTTTTAACTTTTCAGCAAACAAACGGTTGACCTTTTGGTAGGTGCTATATTCTTGCGCATCATATTCAATTAGATCTTCGCGACTATGCATTGCTGGCCAGAGAACCTTATTTGCAAAACCACAGTAATATTGCGCATATTGTTGATGAGTAAGAGGGCAGGTAATGTAATCAATCCCTTGAGAAGAGGCTTGTTCAAACTCTGGCGCTTCGCTATCGGTAATTTGCTGACCATTCCAGCCTAACCAAATGCCATTACTATCATTCAAAGCATCTTGTACAGCCACGGCGAGGCCACCAGCTGAAGCTTTACCTGAGGGCATACTTATCCGGTTCGATAATACGATTAATTTAGACATATTTTTTCTCCATTCTGATTTTGGCTATTTTTGACATATAAGCTTTTTATTCTGTTTTGAAATAAAAAAAGTAAATTAGCAACACTATCAATATCTTTTAATCTATATTCAGCTTGTGTTTCACCGGAACCCACTTTAATCGTGAGACCAGATTGTTGATTAATAAATACAAAACCTGATTCATCTGTTAAATCATCGCCTATAAAAATAGGTAAAACAGAAGGTAAATTAAGATGATTTAATATGGTTTTAATTGCTTTGCCTTTATCAGCTTGATGAGGAATTAATTCAATAACAAATTTTCCCTTATTTAATTTTAATTGAGGATAATCAGCGCTAATCTGTTGCATAATATTAATAGCGTGATTTTCTAAATCTGGTTTCTTGCGATAATGTAAAGCAACAGAATAACCTTTGTCCTCAATTAATAACTCGGGATATTTTTCGCAATATTTTTGAATATCTTGTTTTAATTGTTTAAAATTAATCTGACTTAAATCTGGCCGAATATAATGATCTGAATTAAGGCAAATATCTAAACCATGCAAGCCCGCAATTGGAACTTCAATAGGATATAAGAGTTTACTAGCTGTATTGACATCACGACCTGTTACGGCAATAACAGGTATATTTAATTGAATAATTTTTTTTATAATTTCTAATGTGGTGTTTGGAATAAAACTATGCTCAGGATTAATTTGAAAGGGTGCTAATGTCCCATCAATATCCAAAAATAAACAATAATTTTTATCTAAAGATAAATTACTTATAATATGATTGGGTGTAACAAAATATGTATATTTTTCTCTCCCATCAGATATTGTATTTTGACTGTTCATATTAGTCTTCCCAATATTTTTTGATCAATAATTACTCTTCTAACATTAAAATGAATTGATGAGTCATTTCTTTTAATAAAAAAACATAAGTATTAACATTAATTACATTGCATAATGGATTTATAGGCGAAGTGTGGAGTATGTTGTTTTTTGATTGGCTTCAATGTTTAGATAATTAAAGTTTTGTATATTTAATATGAATAATGCAGGTCTTATTTATCAATATATTTCAGAATATTATCGTATTATAAATACTTGATTTTATGATTTAGAAATTGTTTTTAATATTGATTTTAAAGGATATTTTAAATCAATATTATTATATAATCTTTATAAAATCGGTTTTGGATAGGCATATGAAGTTACAAAATAAAATTTTATTAATTACAGGTTGGGGAGTAGGAGTGGAACCTTTGCAATCTCTTAAATTGCATTTGGAAAAAGTAGGGTTTGAGACACAACTTATTAATATTTTTAATATTTTAGATGGTAACTTTCAAGCACAGCTGGACTTGGTGGCTAGGACTGATGTAGTCATAGGCTGGTCTTTAGGTGGACAGTTAGCAACTCAACTGGTCGATATTTTTTATAAGCAAACAGGGCAGACTAAAACATTAATTACACTTGCTTCAAATCCTTGTTTCGTTGCCAACGATAATTGGCAACCTGCAATGCCTACAGATGTATTCACTCAATTTAAATCTTCTTTTTTTCAAAACCCGCAAGCTACGTTAAAGCGTTTTTATTATTTGATTACACTTGGCTCATCTCAAGCGAAACAAGATTGGATAAATATTCAAAATATAGCAAATCCGCCATCAAATGAACTTTTAATAGAAGGTTTGCAAATGCTTGAACAATTAAACTTGGTAGATAACTTAAAAAACTATTCTGGCCGACAACTTCACCTGTTTGCTAAGCAAGATAATGTCATTCCTTGCAAAATTATCGAAAAATTTGAGGAAATCGTGACAGAAAACATGAGTTATAAAGTGCTAAAAGGTGCTACTCATGCTTTTCCATACCTCGAAGTAGACCGAACAATTGAAGAAATCTGCCAATTTTTAACAATTCATCAGCAAAGTTAATAAGCTTTGATTGATCTCGCAATTTTCTTTCATTCTTAACAGGTTTAACATGTGCTAAATGAGAGATTTAATTGCTGTAAAAGGGTAAATAGGATGACCGATAATTTTGATTTGGAACATATTTGGCATCCTTATACTTCAATGACCCAACCTTTACCGACCTTTAAAGTTAAACGTGCCTATGGGGCAACGATTGAACTCGACGATGGTAAGACTTTAATTGATGGTATGTCATCTTGGTGGTGTGCAATTCACGGCTATAATCACCCTGAACTCAATCAAGCAGTGACAGATCAATTACAAAACATGTCACATATTATGTTTGGTGGGTTAACCCATGACCCTGCCATTGAGTTGGGTAAAATTCTTTTAAAAATTACACCGCCAAGCCTCGACAAAATTTTTTATGCAGATTCGGGGTCGGTTGCCGTTGAAGTTGCTTTGAAAATGGCTGTGCAATTTTGGACAGCACAAGGCCAACCACAAAAAACAAATTTTATTACCACACGTTCTGGTTATCACGGTGATACATGGAATGCGATGTCTGTTTGTGATCCAGTAACAGGCATGCATCAGATTTTTGGTACAAGTTTACCAAATCGCCTTTTTGTAGCAGCACCGCAAACCAAATTTCATGAAGAATGGAACCAAGAAGATATTGCTGAACTAGAACAAGCTATTCAGCAAAATCATGAAAATCTTGCTGCACTGATTATTGAGCCAATTGTACAAGGTGCAGGGGGCATGCGTTTCTATCATCCTGAATATTTACGTCAGGCCAAAGTGCTTTGTGAAAAATATAACCTACTTTTAATTTTCGATGAAATTGCCACTGGTTTTGGCCGTACGGGTAAGCTCTTTGCGTGGGAGCATGCCCAAGTTGAGCCAGACATTATGTGTATAGGTAAAGGCCTAACAGGCGGCTATATGACCTTATCTGCTACCTTAACCACAAAGCATGTTGCAGAAACCATTAGTCGCGGTGAGGCTGGTGTATTTATGCACGGCCCAACTTTTATGGCCAACCCACTTGCTTGCGCGGTTGCTTTAAAAAGTACGCAATTGTTAATTGAACAAGATTGGCAGGCCAATATTGAGCGAATTGAGCAACAGCTTAGCCAATATTTAACCCCTTTAAGTCAGCTTGATTATGTTGCCGATGTACGGGTGATCGGTGCAATTGGTGTAGTAGAACTCACCTTTAATGTTGATATGAAAACTTGGCAGCAACAATTTGTAGACCGCGGAATCTGGATTCGTCCTTTTGGAAAATTGGTTTATGTGATGCCACCGTATGTCATCACTCATCAAGAGTTAAATGATTTGCTTGAACAATTAGTTGAGGTTGTTCAAACGATGCAGGGAGCGTATTAAGATGTCATTGCTCGATCATTTTGCTGCCGAGTTAGATGAGTTAAAACAACAAGGTAACTTTAGACACTTTACTCAAAATGTGCAGCATGACCGTTTTATTACGATTCAAAATAAAACGATGCTTAACTTGGCTTCAAATGATTATCTTGGGTTGGCGGCTGATATTAATCTTCGCCAAGAGTTTCTAGATAGCTATCCATTAGAAAGAAGCTATTTTAGTTCTTCATCTTCACGCCTATTAACGGGCAATTTTGAAGAATATGAACAGTTAGAAAATAGCCTAAGTAAAGCATTTGGTAATCGGGCGGCCCTATTATTTAATAGTGGCTACCATATGAATCTTGGTATTTTGCCTGCGGTTGCTGATAGCAAAACTTTAATTTTGGCAGATAAGTTAGTCCATGCAAGCATGATTGACGGTATACGTTTGTCTGGTGCCCAATATGTACGTTATCGGCATAATGATTTACAGCATTTAGAACAACTTCTCCAAAAATATCATGATGATGAAAAGATTGAACGTATCATCGTGGTCACAGAAAGTATTTTTAGTATGGATGGGGATGAAACAGATTTAGCAGCTTTAGTCCAGCTCAAAAAACGTTTTGCTAAAACCATGTTGTATGTCGATGAAGCACATTCAATCGGTGTGCGTGGTCAGCAAGGATTAGGGTGTGCTGAACAATACAATGTCATTCAAGAAATTGATTTTTTAGTTGGTACATTAGGTAAAGCATTGGCAGCAGTTGGTGGTTACATTATTTGCGATCCAATTATTAAAGATTATCTCATTAATAAAATGCGCCCACTTATTTTTAGTACTGCACAGCCCCCGATTGTGATGGCATGGGCAAACTTTATTTTTCAAAAAGTATTAGTCGCTCAATCTCAGCGTGAACATTTAAAAAGCATTAGCCAATATCTTCAACAAGCTGTCGTGCAAAAGGGTTATGTAAGCCCATCGACCAGCCATATTATTCCCGTCATTGTTGGAGAAAGTCAGGCTGCTATCGATAAAGCGAAGCAAGTTCAGGAAAGTGGTTTTTATGCTATGCCTGTGCGTCCACCCACAGTACCTAAAAACAGTTCGCGTTTGCGTATTTCTTTAACGTCAATGGTGCAGCAATATGAACTTGAAGAATTGGTGAGTTTTCTGTGAGTTTGAATAAAGACTTGGTTGCCCAGCGTTTTGCTAAAGCAGGGCAAAGCTATTCAGAACAAGCAATTGTTCAAAAACAAATTTGCCAAAATTTAACACGGTTACTCCAGCAGTTTTGCCCAAGGACGATGCCACGTGTTTTTGAAATTGGTTGTGGTTCTGGCAATTTAACTCGTCTTATTACTGCATCTTTTCAAATCGAAGAGTTAATTTTGAATGATCTGTATGCAGATGTGCAGCAGCACTTTAGTTCTCACGAAAGTTTGAAATGGTTGATTGGAGACGTTGAGGCGTTAGATTTTCCTCCGCAACTCGATATGATTGTTTCCGGTTCAGCTTTACAGTGGATGCAAGATTTACCGCGCTTGCTCGAACGTTGTGATGAGGCTTTAGTTGATCAAGGTTGGTTATGCTTTTCAACATTTGGTTCTAAAAACTTATTAGAGATTAAAGAGCTAACAGGACAGGGTTTAAGTTATTGGTCAGTTGAAAATTGGAATAGAGCCTTAACTCAGGCTCGTTTTGAGATTTTGCATTTGTCAGAGTCAGAAACTCAACTCTATTTCGATTCGCCTAAGGCTGTGTTGCAGCATTTAAAGGCAACAGGGGTAACGGCAACTGCTCAACATCGTTGGACTAAGCAAACGTTACAACAGTTTTATCAAGATTATGATCGGTTTAAGCATGCCGAAGGATATTCCCTAACATATCATCCGATTTATTGTATTGCCCGGAGAGTGAAGTAAATGAGTGGCCAGATCTATTTTGTGAGCGGGATTGATACCGAAATTGGTAAAACTTACGCAACAGGATTTTTAGCAAAATTATGGACTGAGCAGGGTAAAAAAGTGATTACCCAAAAACTCATTCAGACAGGTAATGCTGATATTTCTGAAGATATCGAAAAGCACCGTGAAATTATGGGTCAAGGCTGGTTTCAAGAAGATCATGACAAGCTCACTATGCCTGAAATCTTTAGTTACCCAGCTTCACCTCATTTAGCAACACGTCTTGATAACCGAGAAATTGATTTTCAAAAAATTGAAAATGCGACCCAAACATTGGCAGAGCGTTTTGAAATCGTATTGTTAGAAGGTGCAGGAGGCTTAATGGTGCCATTAACCACCAATCTGCTAACCATTGATTATGTCGCTCAGCACCAGTTTCCGGTTATTTTAGTAACCTCGGGACGTTTGGGAAGTATTAACCATACTTTACTTAGTCTTGAAGCACTTAAATCTCGTGGACTGAAATTAAAGGCTTTGGTTTATAACCTAAAAGATGAATCAAAAGATCCATTAATTTCTCAAGATACTTCAAATTATTTGAAAGATTATTTAGCTGTTCATTTTCCTGAAGCTGAATGGATCGAACTGGCAAAAATGAATTAAGTTCAACAGGCTATAAAAAACCGCTCAAATTTGAGCGGTTTTTTTACATCTTATGAATGTTTAGAATTTCTTTGAACCACGGTTAAAACCAGTCGCTTTACGTTGGTTGCCCGTGTTAACAGGAGCTTCTTTTTCATCATCGCGACGTTGTTGACGCAAGAAACCGCCACGACGAGCTGCCATTGGTTTTTCGGTCATACGGTCAGTACGACGTTTTGCCATACCAAATAAACCTGTGCCTTGACGTGGTTTTAACTCAACAGATTTTGCTAGATTGTCGATGTCAGTTTTATCGAGTTCCATCCAGCGGCCAGTACGTAATTCGCGTGGTAAAATAACTGTACCGTAGCGCGTACGCAATAAGCGGCTTACTTTAAGTTCTTGTGATTCAAAAATACGACGAACCTCACGGTTACGACCTTCTTTCACCACTACTTGATACCAGCGGTTAATACCTTCACCACCAATTTCCGAAAAAGACTCAAATTTAGCTGGGCCATCTTCAAGCTCTACGCCATTTATCATGTTTTGGCGTATTTTAGGAGTTACTTCACCCATCACTCGAACAGCATATTCACGTTCAATTTCATTTGATGGATGCATTAAGCGGTTAGCAAGTTCACCATCATTTGTGAATAGTAATAAACCAGTACTGTTAATATCCAGACGACCTACCATTACCCAGCGGTCATTGGCAATTTGTGGTAAATGATCAAATACGGTTGGGCGTTTTTCAGGATCATTACGTGAACAGATTTCACCCTCAGGTTTATAATAAATCAGTACGCGACGACGAATTTCGTCTTCAATCTGAAACTGAACTTTACGGCCATCAATGCGTAATTCATCGCCTGGTTCAATGCGCTCACCCACTTGGGCAACACGACCGTTTACACTCACGCGTCCTGCGGCAATAACCTCTTCCATATATCGGCGGGAACCTAATCCGATTCGCGCTAATACTTTTTGCAATTTTTCACTCATGACAGCACAACCTTAGACATAATGATCAACAGTCCACCTCTTTATGATTTCGGTGCATTTGCATCGAGAGCCATAAAGGCTTCCTTGGCGTTCTGTAGGGGAGGCAATTGGCCTAGAGAGGCTAGACCAAAAGCATTCAGAAACTGAGGCGTTGTAATTAGCAACGCAGGTCTTCCGGGTAAATCTCTAAAACCGGCTTCTTTAATCCAGTTCCAGTCAAATAGTGTTCTAAGAATCTGACTATTATTAGATACACCACGAATTTGTTCAATATCAGCTCGGGTAACCGGTTGATGATAAGCAATGACAGCCAGGGTTTCTAGTAATGAAGGCGACAGTTTTGTTGGTCGCTCTGGCCAAATTTGCGCAATAATACTACGATATTTAGATCTTACCTGAAAGCGAAACCCTTGCGCTGTTTCAATCAGCTCAATAGAGCGGCCATGCTGTAATAACGCGAGCTGTTGTAAAAGCTGACGAAGCTGTTGTTTATTATACTGATTATTAAATGCTTCTTTTAAACGGGCAATTGAAACAGGCGCATCACTGGCAAAAATAATTGCTTCAAGTTGTAATAAAACTTCGTGATGTATGTCCGCTAATGACAAATCACTATTATTTTGTTCAAAACTACTCATAGTGAAGACCCTTGAATTGCTAACGGGGCTTCAATACCAGTGGCAATAATTTTAATTTTCTGTTGGCGAGTCAATTCTAAAACTGCCATAAATGTAACAACCATTCCCATACGACCTTGCTGGGGATTGAGTAATTCTTTAAAACTTAACACGTCACCAGACTCTAATTTCTCTTCAATATATGCAATACGTTCTTCGAGTAAAACAGGTTCTTGAGCGACAACATGGGTAATAGGTTCGGGGCGATTAAATACACAGAACAACGCATCATGTAGCGCTGAGATATCGTAACCTTCATAAACAGGAGAGATATGTCCCAAGCTTACATTGGCACTAAATGTATCGCGCTCAAGAATTGGCATTTGGCCTAAACGCTCAGCTGCTTGCTTAATGCGTAGATAGGTTTCAAGACGATCAATAAGTTCCTGCTTAGGATCTTTTTCAATGCTTATAATTGTAGGTTTCGGTAAAAGCAGGCGAGATTTTAGGTCAGCTAATAGAGCAGCCATCACCATATAATCTGCGGTTAATTCGATATTTAAAGACTTCATACTATCCATATAGGCTAAATATTGAGTCGCAATAGGTGCAATATCGAGTTGGATTAAATCGAAACCGTTTTTTTGAATCAGATAGATTAAAAAATCTAGTGGACCTTCAAAGTGCTCGAGCAAAATCTCAAATGCAGCTGGAGGTATATAGAGATCTTCAGGAATCTTGTCATGCCACTCATCTAAAACACGGATGTGTGGAGCGTCTTCCATGGATTGATGAAGTGATTGATTCATTACGATTATAAGCCACGCGAATTTTCAAAAGCATGAGACTTGTTATTCAAGTCAAAGACAGCTGTAAGTAGAAGAACAGCAGATAGTGAAAATCATTCTAAATGAATTATGTCTTTTAATAAATTACTTAACGACTAAAGTGTAAAAAAAATCCAAAATAAATAAAGAGTATTTTTTTGAGTGATAATATATTTTTTTAAACTATTGGTAAAAAATGTAAGTGCTTATTCAAAAGCACTTACATCGCCAACACCACGACGGATAATCTCAGGATGTTCACCCGATAAATCGATAATACTTGTACTTGTTAACGTACCAAAACCACCGTCAATAAATACATCAATTCGTTTATCTAGCTGATTTTCAATATCGTAAGGGTCATCTAGAGGGTCTTCTTGACCCGGTAAAATTAATGTACTGGTAAGTAGTGGTTCACCAAGTTCTTGTAATAAAGCCTGACAAATCGGATTACTTGGAATACGTAAACCAATCGTCTTCTTTTTAGGATGCATCAATCTACGAGGAACTTCACTTGTTGCAGGTAAAATGAACGTAGTAATCGCTGGTGTATTCGCTTTTAATAAACGGTATGTCGCATTATCAACTTTTGCATAAGTCGCAATATCTGATAAGTCGCAGCACATAATGGCATATTGATGCTTAGGTCCTAAACCACGTATCTGTGCAATACGTTCCATGGCACTTTTATTACCGATTTGACACCCAATTGCATAGGCTGCGTCGGTAGGGTAGACCACAACATCTCCTGCTCGGATACGTTCAACCGCTTGGGAAATGAGGCGTTGCTGTGGATTTTCAGGATGTACATGTAAATGCATCATATTTTAGAGACTCCATCACGCCAGTGTTAAAAATAATTATTAGGCTTTTTAAATATCCTAGGCAAGCAATTAACGTAGTTTTTTTGTCAATTAATCAAGGAGTTCACGTTTAAATTCATTTAATTGTAAAGGTGTACCTGAACGTGTGCATTGGCAAATAAAACCAATAAATGCTGCTGCATCACGGGGTAGCTTGGCTTCACCCGAAAAGTAACGTTGCACTTGAGCATAGACATTATCTTTAAATAGTTTGCCATCTCCGCTATCACCTGTCAGGTTATCGAGAGATACTCTAAATTTTCTGCCAAAAGATTGTGCAAATAACCATTCAATTGCTTGAGGCTTAATTTCTACTTGTTCAAATAAACTTTGCTGTTCTTGGGTACGACCATCAGGTGCATACCAATATCCTAAATCTGGTAATAGACGTCTTTTTTCACCCGCAATAGACCAATGACTAATTTCATGTAAGGCACTATTAAAGAAACCATGAGCAAATTGAATCTTGGCAGGGTCTTTATTTGTTGCAGGGAAATATTCTGGTTCAAAATCTCCACGAACTAATGTCACATTATGGTGGGAAAACCAGTGATTAAAGTGTAAAATAAGCCAATCAACTTGCTCAGACTCCGATTTTGAGCTTGACCATGGTGAGAGTTGCACTGGGTCAGGTACAAGCGTGTTCTGATGGGTTGAATGGGTGCAAACGAGTAATGAAGTGTTAACTTCAGGTTGCGGCTGCAACAGGTGCATTGCTTAATTTACCCCGAGTTCTGTCTAAAGAAGTGCAAAATTGTATCTTAATCTTTGACAGAGTACCGATGAATTTGTAGAATTGCCGCCTTAATTATGTCAGCAAATACCTTTCCGGCACAGATTGAGCCGTTTAAATGGGCTGAACAAGGCTTTACATGGTCAGGTCAACTGCCCTTGTCTCGCTTTGCTCGTATCGCTCGTGAAGCTGTTGGATCAATTGATAATCAATTGATCAACATAGACTGTAAGCTATCAATGGATGCATATCATCGCATTGTGTGGATGGACGGTCATATGGACACGAAAGTTCCAATGGAGTGCCAACGTTGTTTGGAACCTGTTGAAATGCCTCTTGTCTTAGACTTCCATATTGCATTAGTGGATGATGAGTCACTGATAGAGCGCTTGGATGAGGATGCTGATTTCATCGTTTTAGGTGAAAGTGAGTCTTCGACGAAAGGCGATTATGATACGCCTGCCTCGATTAACTTACTCGCATTACTAGAAGATGAACTGTTATTGTTGATGCCTTTATCTCCCAAGCATGATGCTTGTGAACATAAACATCAACCTACCATTCAAAATGTTGTCGAAGAAAAACGGGATAATCCGTTTGATGTTTTGGCAGGTTTGAAGGGTAAACTTAACTCATAATTTGTGTTATAATTATGAGATAAGACAACTGAATTTGTTCTGATCCATTTTTTCGATCTTTGTAAGGAGCCATCATGGCCGTTCAGCAAAACCGTAAAAGTCGCTCTCGCCGTGACATGCGCCGTTCACATGACGCTTTAACCGAGAATGCATTAACAGTAGACCAAGCAACTGGTGAAACTCATCGTCGTCACCACGTGACTAAAGACGGTTTCTACCGTGGTCGTCAATTATTCGCTAAAGCAGCTGATGCTGAATAATTGCATGATATGCATTAAGCGTGATGCTTAAGTATAGAAAAAATGGGAGCGAAAGCTCCCTTTTTTTGTTGTTTTTCGCAATTATAAATATATAAATAACATGTTAAATTTCCGCTCCAGAAATGAGTGAAAACCCAAAAAAGGATTTCTTATGTCTGCTAAACGTCTTGAACAAGTAGCTTTAGCCACAAAAACTGCGTTTGTGTTTCCTGGTCAAGGTTCACAAAAAGTCGGTATGCTTGCTGAACTAGCTGAACAGTTTAGTGGGGTCGGGCAAACCTTTGCGGAAGCTTCAGATGCTCTTGGATTTGATCTGTGGCATATTGCGCAAAGTGGTGAAGGTCTCGACCAAACAGAAAATACCCAACCTGTGTTATTAACTGCCAGTATCGCTTTATGGCGTGTATGGCTTGATTTAGGTGGTCTGGCACCTAAGTATCTTGCAGGACATTCACTAGGTGAATACAGTGCATTGGTGGCTGCAGGCTCTATGAGCTTGGCAGATGCAATTAAATTAGTTAACTTGCGTGGCAAACTGATGCAAAGTGCCGTTCCTCAAGGGGAAGGGGCTATGGCTGCAATTCTTGGTTTGGCTGATGAAAAAGTGGTTGAGCTTTGTCAAACTGTGAGTGCGTCAGGTGAGGGTTCTGTAGAAGCTGCAAACTATAATTCACAAGGCCAAGTTGTAATTGCGGGTAGTACTGCATCTGTACAACAAGTTATGGCATTGGCAAAAGAACAGTCTGCTAAAGCAATTGCTTTACCTGTATCGGTTCCTTCGCATTGTTCTTTAATGAAACCTGCTGCAGAGAAATTTGCAGAAGCTTTGGAACAAACTGCCATTGAGCTACCTACCATTCCTGTAATACAAAATGTCAACGCGGGAATAGCTACCGATGTTGCTCAATTGCGTCAGGCGTTAACTGCTCAATTGTACCAATCTGTACAATGGACAGATACGATGCAGTTTTTACAAAACCAAGGCATACATTACATTGTTGAATGTGGTCCTGGTACAGTATTGAGTAATCTCGCAAAGCGTTTACCAAATATCGAAAAAGCTTTTTCTATTGATAGTAAGAGCAAAATGGAAGATGCCCTAAATGCTGTTTTAGTGGCAGAAGGAAAAATTGCATGACACAAGAACGCAAAGTTGCATTAGTAACGGGCGCGAGTCGGGGTATTGGCGCTGCCATTGCCCAGCAACTTATTCAAGACGGTTATTTTGTTGTAGGTACTGCGACTTCTGAATCTGGTGCACAAAAGTTAAGTGATAGCTTTGGTGAGCAAGGTGCAGGTTTGGCGCTCGATGTGCGCAATCTCGATGAGATTGAAGCAGTCGTTTCTCATATTGAACAGAACTATGGTCCTGTACTTGTTCTAGTTAACAATGCAGGTATTACGAAAGACAATTTGTTGCTTCGTATGTCTGAAGATGATTGGGATGACATTCTCAACATTCACCTGAAAGCAGTTTATCGTTTATCTAAACGTGTGCTTAAGGGGATGACTAAGGCACGTTTTGGTCGAATTATTAATATCAGTTCTGTTGTAGCTCACTTTGCAAACCCAGGCCAAGCGAACTATTCTGCTGCTAAAGCAGGTATTGAAGCATTCAGCCGTAGCCTTGCAAAAGAGATGGGCAGCCGCCAAATTACTGTAAACAGTGTGGCACCCGGTTTTATTGCAACAGAAATGACAGATGCACTTAGTGAAGACATTCGCAAAAAAATGAGTGATCAAGTGGCTTTAAATCGCTTAGGTGAGCCACAAGATATCGCAAATGCGGTGAGTTTCCTTGCAAGTGATAAAGCAGGTTACATTACCGGTACGGTATTACATGTAAATGGTGGTTTATACATGGCCTAACGCCGATGTATAAACTTTTAAAAATTTTTATATTCAATTAAACTAGTGGCAAATTAAACGCCACAAGCAATGAGGAGAATTCCTGTGAGCGATATCGAACAACGCGTTAAACAAGCGGTTGCAGAACAACTTGGTCTTAAAGCTGAAGAGATTAAAAACGAAGCATCTTTTATGGATGACTTAGGTGCTGACTCTTTAGATTTAGTTGAACTTGTTATGTCTTTCGAAAATGACTTCGACATCACTATCCCTGATGAAGATTCTAACGAAATCACTACAGTTCAATCTGCAATTGACTATGTAACTAAAAAACTTGGTTAATTCGCATATTGCTGAATAAAAAGAAGGCCACCGTAAGGTGGCTTTTTTTATGAGAGGAAAAATTAAGAGATACATATTTTTACAAGATCAACCTCAATTGATAGCAGAGGCATGACTTTTTTGAAGTATAACAATAGAGGTCAGTTTAATGACTTTACTATAAACAATAATATGAGGACTAAAAGATGGGTCTTTTTGATTTTGTAAAAGGTATTGGTAAGAAAAATACCGCTCCAGCAGAACCACAACCAGCTCCGGCAACACCAGCAGAACCTTCTGCACAAGAAGTTGCAAATAAATTATTAGGTTTAATTAAAAGTTTAGGCTTAGGGGTAGAGGGCTTATCTGTAACCTATAACGGTACTACCGATACCGCGACTATTAAAGGACAGGTAAAAAGCCAAGCAGATAAAGAAAAAATTATTCTTATTGTTGGGAACATTGATCATGTGGCACAAGTAGATGACCAGATGACTGTTGCAACGCCTGAACCAGAAAGTAAATTTTATACAGTGAAATCTGGTGACAACCTTTCAAAAATTGCGAAAGAAGTTTACGGTGATGCAAATCAGTATCCAAAAATCTTTGAAGCAAATAAACCAATGTTAAAAGATCCTGATGAGATTTTCCCAGGACAAGTTTTACGTATTCCTCAATAATTGAGGTTAATAAAAAGGCGCTTAAAGCGCCTTTTTTGTGCTTTTTAAAATCGCTTTGGAATCTTTTGTCCGTTTGGTACAGGGGTATCAGCATTTTTTAAAACACCGAATAACCATGTTTCAGCATGTTGTACCGCAATTTTTAACGAATCACCTAAAGCTAAACGCCCTGCGATAAAGCTAGCTAATGAACAACCTGATCCGTGATATTCACCTTCAAGGCGAGGACAGCTACTAGTCGCTGCCAGTTCACCGTTAATGTATAAACTATTTTTAATATGATCTGGTGTATCTTCGTGTCCACCTTTGACTAAAACAGCTTTAGCACCCATTTCAAATAACTTTTGAGTGGCTTGATCTAAATCAGTAATACCTGTTAAAGCGCGTAATTCAACGGTATTTGGAGTAATAATCGTTGCTAGAGGAATAAGCTCAACGAAAGCTTTAACCAGAGTTGCCTGATCACCTAAAGAACCACCACTGTTTGCGACTAAAACAGGATCAAGTACATATTGGTAGTCAGGATGTGCACGAAGAAATTCAGCTAGAGCAGCAATATTATCTGTAGTGCCAAGCATGCCAGATTTAACGCATTTAATGGGTAAGTCACCTACCACTGCATTTGCTTGTGCTAATAAAAGTTCTTTTGAGGTTGCTTCGAAGCCAAATACTTGTTGTGAGTTTTGAATGGTGAGGGCAGTACATGCAATTGCTGCATGGGCACCACTTTGTCCAATTGCTTCGATATCGGCTTGTAAACCTGCACCACCTGAAGGGTCTAAACCCGAGAAACAAAGTACGGTTGGACGCACGGTTATTTCCTTTTCAATTTAAATTTACGTTAGTATAAGAGAGTTTGATTAAACTCTCGACCAATTGAATTAAATACTTTACTGGGTTAGTGATTGAATGGCTATAAAACATATTTTGATTGATTTAGATGGAACCTTAACAGACCCAAAAGTTGGAATCCATACTTCAATTCGCTATGCAATGGATAAGTTAGGTTATCCATTGGCTGCCGATTTAAATATTGACTGGACAATTGGTCCCCCGTTAAAAGCTTCATTAGCGAAACTTCTAGACACACAAGATGATGCTTTAGCTGAACAAGCTTTACTTGCTTATCGTGAGCGTTTTTCGGTTACGGGTTTATTTGAAAATGAAGTATATCCATCTGTTGCGCAAACACTTAGTGCATTAAAAGAAGAGGGATATCGCTTATTTGTCGCAACCGCTAAACCAACGATTTATGCAAAGCGTATCTTGGATCATTTTGAATTAAGCCAATACTTTGTACATATTTACGGTAGTGAGTTAACAGGTGAACGGACCAATAAAGCTGAGCTTATCCATTATATTCTTGAGTGTGAGCAACTAAGCCCTGAAGAATGTTTAATGGTGGGTGACCGTCAATATGACGTTTTAGGTGCACGCTATAATAGTATTGAGGCGGTAGCAGTAACTTATGGTTATGGAACACCTGAAGAGCTCGCTCAAGCACAACCAAAAGCAATGATTACGCAATTTTCTGAACTTTTGGAATATGTTGAAGGGCAGGCAACCCAAAAAAAAGTATCTTAAATATTATTAAATTTTAATTTGAAGGTTTGGCTTTGATCTAAAGCCAAACCTTTTTTATTTAAATATCGTGTTGTTGACGGTATTGAACAAGTTCTTCAATCGTAATCACAGTTAAGTGATGAGTTTGAGCGTATGCTAAAACTTGAATGCCTGATGCCATAGTACCGTCTGGGTTAGTTAATTCACATAACACACCAGCAGGTTTTAGTCCTGCTAATCTTGCTAGATCAATTGTTCCTTCAGTGTGACCTCGACGAGTAAGCACACCACCATTACGTGCACGTAAAGGAAAAACGTGGCCTGGACGATTAAGATCACTTGCGACAGCACCATCTTTAATTGCAGTTTGAATGGTAGTAACACGGTCTTTAGCTGACACACCGGTAGTCACACCTTGAGCTGCTTCAATGGTCACTGTAAAAGCAGTATGAAACTGACTTGAGTTTTGAGAAACCATTGGAGGGAGTTCTAGATGATCTGCTAGCTCTTCTGTAAGGCATAAACATACAATCCCTGAGCCATCACGGATCATACGTGCCATTGTTTCTACTGTTAAAGTTTCGGCTGCCACAATTAAATCTGCTTCATTTTCGCGGTCAAAGTCATCCATAACCAAGACAGGTTTGCCTTGACGGATATCTTCTAATGCTTGTTGAATACGTTGTTCAGCAGGAGAGAGGGCTGAGAAAAAAAGTTCTGGTTGAATTAAGCTAGACATAATGAAACGCTCTCGTAAAAATACGGTGGAACATTTCAGGACTGATGTAAAAACAGGCTGGCACTGAAATAAAACGGATTTATCCCAGTTCGTCGTCTTCTTTCATCCGGACTATACCGTCGGCTTTGGAATTTCACCAAATCTGCTCAAATTACACAATTTAAGCTCGTGGGCTTGTTAATCTAATTATAAAAATTAACTTTACCACCGGTGGGGAATTGCACCCCGCCCTGAAGCGATGGGTTTTATTATAGCGCGCTTGATAAAATTGGCTAGATGCTTTTATAGAATGCTAAGTTTCTTTATGAATAAGTATTTTCATAAATAGAATTAGGCTTTTTAACAAGAGCTTACTTGTTGATATGAAAATGGAATGCTATGTTTTTTATAGAAAATTATAAATAAAATAGGTGTTTCATGCAGATAAGAGACGATTACCCTCTTACCAGTAGCTCATTTATTCAGCATCTCCATATTTTCAGTTATATATTTATGGCGGTAAGTATTCTGTATTTAATTGCTGCTAACTGGTTAATGCTTCCAGACAGTATTCAACTCGCTATCCCGCCCGCTATATTAGTTGTCACAGCTTGGTTTAGCATAAAAGATACTTTAAGCGATGGGGTTAGGCAGACCTTACATAGCGTTTGTGGTTTGATGATAGGCTTAAGTCTGGCTGTAATTGGACAAGTTTATCAAACTGGGGCAGACAGTTATTTGCTTTTTTTAATTTGGACATTGCTTTTATTACCGTGGTTATACCGCCCGAATATTGGCATCTTCGCTTTAATTTGTATTACCAGCCAACTTACACTTTTTTTATTTTTTAAGCAGACTTTTTGGTTAGAAAAATTTCCGTATTTATATCTATTCATTCTAAATTTATTAAGCCTTATAGAATTTTGGATATGTATAAAGAAATATCGTGCTTTAAGGTTCGTCTTTATCGCTTGGATTGCAGTTATTTCAATCATTGGAATGATTCAATATTTATCGAATGAGAATATTCCTTATCTGATCTCTGCTTTCTGTTCAGGAATAATTGCTTTTTACTATTTCTTCAAAAAAGATGATCAATTATGTGCCAGTTTAATGGCTGCTGTTCTTGGTGTAACGGCTACCATATGGCTTGTGGATGGGATTAATCATCTATTTAAAGATTCTAATGAGTTCATCTTTTTATTGATTGCGGGCATTATTTTTATTTGGTTTGCGCTGATTAGCTATATTTTAATAAAAATTTTTCGTCAAAGCCGCTTTTATATCATTCCAATGGCAATTGGTGCTTGGCTTGCAGGTTTAGCGCTTGCAGCTTTTACGCTCGTGTTTTGGGAGACCATTTCTTTAGTCATTGGAATTATTTTTGTAGCATTTGCTATCGTGCTTTTAAAAAAATCGCAACGTTATTTCTTTCGACAATTTGCTTATTGTTTATTTATCAGTGGACAGACTGCTTTCTTATTTCACCTTGGTTCAGAAACAGATCAGATGCTATGGGTTTTAATTGCGCAGATTTTTATTCTATGTATTAGTTATTTCCTTAAACCGCATTGGTTCTTCATTTTAATTCAAATGCTTGCTACGTATGGCCTAGCTTTTATCTATTTGCTACAACTGGACCATTCATTATGGTCAATACATTCTACTCAAACCTATTTAAATTTAACTTTGCTCAATTATTTTGTTTTTAGTTTGGTGCTCTTACCTAAGAGAAAATCACTAGCTTTATATGAACGTAGTATTTTTTTATGTGTGCTAGTCGTCATTCTAGTCGCTTCTTTTTTCGATACTTTTATGGGGCTCGTTCTAGAAAATTCGATAGATCAACATAGGTGGGTTCTATATTTTCTGCCTAGTGTTTGGTTACTTTACTTTAGTGTTTTTCATTTATATAGACAACTTCAGGGAATCACTTTTTTCGCTTTTTTAATTTTTGGTGTGTTACTTATTGCATTGGGATATTTCGAAATTTTCATATTGTTTACTATTTTAACGTGGGCATTAAAAAGTAAAGATCGGATTGTTTATGGAGTTAGCTTAGCTGTATTCGTTTTAGTGTTCTGGCAGCTCTATTACAACCTACAAATAACTTTTCTAGCTAAGAGTTTATCTATTTTTATTTCTGGTGTTTTTCTATTGGCTTTGTCGTGGTTGCTTCACCGTGAAAATAAAAATGGTCTTATTAAAGGAGAGAAAGAATGAAAAAGTATTTTTCTCTAATTCTTGCATTAGCCACAATGTTATTTTTCGCAACATTAGTCGTCAAAAATGAATGGCATCTGCACCATAGTAAAAGTATTTTCATTGAGCTTAAACCAGTTGATCCTCGTTCAATCTTACAAGGTGACTATATGACACTGGCTTATGAATTACATTTACAATCTCTTAAAGCTCTTGCTGGAAGTGAAAGTGAAGCACTAGAACAGGTGGTTTTTAATCGCTCTTCTATTCCCGCAAAAATTATTTTGGATTCACAAAATCGTGTAGTTGGTACAGTTCTAGATACTAATAATTCATTTACTGGGCAAAGATTAATTTTAAAAAATCCTGAAAATCGTTTACAGGCTTTATATCCTGCCTCACGGAGTTTCTTATTTGCAGAAGGCTTGGCTCAATGTTATGAAAAAGCCAAATATGCTGAATTTAAGGTAAACCCTAAAGGTGAGGCGATTCTGTTTGATTTGCGAGGAGAGGGGCTTCAACCTTTAAATTGTGAAAAGCAAAAGAACTGGTGGAAAAGAACTATTTAGGATTTATAAAAATAAAAAAAGCCCGTCGATGCGGGCTTTTTTATTTTTAAATTTTTAATTAGGCAACTTGTACAGGAATGCAATTCGCTGTGTGGTTGACTGTATTATCTGGGTTTGCATATACCAATCGTGGTTTGTGAGCATTTGCTTCAACTTCGGTGAAATCACCAAACGTAGCAATAATAACTAAATCGCCAACATCTGCTTGATGTGCAGCACCGCCGTTTACTGAAATAATGCCAGAGTTATCTTCACCACGAATCGCATAAGTCGTGAAGCGTTTGCCATTGGTCACATTCCAAACATGAATTTCTTCATATTCACGAATACCAGCTAAATCCATCAATACGCCATCAATTGCACAAGAACCTTCATAGTGAAGCTCAGCATGGGTTACAACTGCACGGTGAATTTTGCATTTTAATAAACGAGATAGCATGGCTAGCGTCTCCTGAGTAGACCTAAGATGTAGATCTTATGGTGAAATCTTTAGCTTTTGCGGTTGGCAAAGTGGCTGATGCGCATTTTGCTCCTAAAAAAGCAAGATAGCAAGCATGATTGTTCAACAATTTAAGTGGGTTTATATGCATTAATTTGATTCATGGCCTGAGGAACTTGTCCTTGAACAAGTAGCTTCACTTTAGAAAGGGCATGATCAATTGCTGCATCCATCAGACTTTGTTCACTACTTGGTGCTTTTCCAAGTACGTGACCTGAAACTCTCTCTTTGGAGCCAGGATGTCCGATCCCAATTCGTAAACGATGAAAATTTGGACCAATATGAGGGACAATGTCACGTAAACCGTTATGACCACCGTGACCACCGCCTGTTTTAAGGCGAATCACACCAGGGTTCATATCAAGTTCATCATGAGCAATCAAAATTGCTTCGGGAGCAATTTGATAAAATTTTGCAAATGGAACTACACTTTGCCCAGAACGGTTCATAAATGTAGTGGGTAGAAGTAGACGGACGTCGTGTCCTTCTATATTACCACGTCCACTGATTCCGTGAAATTTCGGATCATTTTTTAATGTAATGCCATATTTATCAGCAAGCTGTTCAATGAACCAAAAGCCTGCATTATGGCGGGTTTGGGCATATTCTGAACCAGGATTGCCCAAACCAACAATTAGCGAAATATTTGACACTAATCTACGCCTTTAAACACTTATGCGCGTTTGAAGTCAGCGTGCATAGGAGTGTTTTTAGATGGGTGACGTTGTAACGCTTGGATTTTAACGTTTTCAACTTTGTCGCCCACTTTGATTTCTACAACTTCTTCAAAGAAAGCATTGTTTTCTAAAGCTTTTACAAGCTCACGAAGTTCTAAAGTAACAGTTACAGGCTCAGCATTGCCACCATAAATGATAGCTGGAATTAAAGCTTCGCGACGAAGGCGGCGGCTCGCACCTTTCCCTTGTTTGTCTTCAGCACGCGCTTGAGCGTTTAATACGAAGTTTGCCATGAGTAAATCCTCATTAAAGTTTAAATAGACTAAACTTGCGACCAGTTTAGTGATAGAAAACCCCAGCCAAGGCTAGGGTTTAGAAAAAGCTGCAATATTATAAACTATCGAACATTGCACTGATAGACTCTTCGTTATTAATACGACGAATCGTTTCAGCAACCATGCTAGCAACGGAAACCTGACGGATCTTGCCTAAGGTCAATGCTTCTTCAGAAAGAGGAATGGTATCAGTCACAACCAGTTCATCAATAACTGAATTACGTAAGTTTTCAATAGCCTTACCTGATAGTACAGGGTGAGTTGCATACGCAACTACACGACGTGCACCAAATTGCTTAAGTGCATCAGCTGCTTTACACAATGTACCAGCAGTATCAACCATATCGTCTACGATAACGCAATCACGATCTTTTACGTCACCAATTAAGTGCATAACTTGCGACTCATTGGCTTTTTGACGACGTTTATCAATAATTGCTAAATCGATGTCACCCATCTGTTTGGCAACAGCACGCGCACGCACTACACCACCAACGTCAGGAGAAACCACCATAAGGTTGTCATGTTGTTGTTGACGTAAGTCAGCAAGCAAAGCAGGAGTACCGTAGATGTTGTCGACTGGAATATCGAAGAAACCTTGAATTTGGTCAGCATGTAAGTCGATCATCACGACACGGTCAATACCAACAGTGGTAAGCATGTCTGCGACAACTTTAGCTGTAATCGGTACACGTGCAGAACGTGGACGACGGTCTTGGCGAGCATAACCAAAATAAGGGATAACAGCGGTAATACGACCAGCACTTGCACGACGCAAAGCATCTGCCATTACCAAGATTTCCATAAGGTTATCATTGGTAGGGGCACAAGTAGGCTGAACGATAAATACGTCTTTACCACGAACATTTTCAGTAATTTCTACTGAAATTTCTCCATCAGAAAAGTGACCGACTGATGCAGCACCTAGAGGGATATGTAAGTGACTTACGACTTTTTGAGCGAACTGTGGATGAGCATTTCCACTAAAAACGACAAGATTGGGCATGAAGCACCCTTGGCGGTTGGTATGTAATGAAATAGATGGCAGGGGCGGCTGGATTCGAACCAACGGATGCCGAGATCAAAACCCGGTGCCTTACCACTTGGCGACGCCCCTAA